>JASLLL010000004.1 GCA_030747075.1 Gemmatimonadota bacterium | reverse complement strand
TCACCGTCACCGTCACATCCGTCGCCACATTCGCGTCGATGGATGACGGAGAAAGAGTGACCACCGCTGGAACGATCACCGGCACATCCGCGATGTACGGTTCCCTGTCCGAGGTAGTGACCACAATCCTCGCGGCAACGCCCGGAGTGAGCGTGCCCGGGACCACGGCAAGGTCAATGCTACCGGTCGCGTCCACCGTGCCCGCCGCGATCCAGGTACCGGCCTGCGTCAGACCGACATAGCTCCCGGGAGCGGCCGTAATCGTCACTGCGCTCAGCGTGGTAAAGAGCGTCGGCAGGTGAGAGACAGGATTCGCGTCCGGAACACCCATGTAGGTCGAAAGGCTGGGATCGCCCATCAGGTTGTAGATGTTCCAGTAGTAGTCCGTAAGACTCGACGCCGCTTCCATGACGGCGAGGTTTCCGGAGAAGATGATGGCATCGTTCGTCACATACCAGAGATGCTCCGCTTCGCCGTTGTCGTGGAAGAGGCCGTCATAGGCACCAAGTCCGGTCCCGGCATAGGTCGGGTTGGCTCCGATCGACCCGGAAGGGCACGATCCCACGCCCCACCAGAAGTCCTCGTCCCAGTAGGTGGAGTTGCTTCCTCCGATATAGCCGATGGCGCCCTTGTCGGCAGCCCGAATCCAGGTCTCGGCAAAGCACTCGCCATAATCGTACTCACTGGTGGTGCAGCAGTTCCCCACAGCCATGCAGTACTGGCCGGAGTTCGTCAGTCCGTTGACATCGGACTGCGTGAACGCGGGATCCGCCCAGAGCGTCGTACTGCCGTGCGCCGTATAGTTGATATACGAGACACCGTTGCTGACATCCTGAATGATGGCCGCCCCGCTCGAACCGGAAGCCGGATACAGGTATGTGTGGCTCAGGATTCCGTGGGCCGCGTTGAAGTAGTTGTCCGTCCCGTAGTTGATCTGCCCGTTGCCGTGTATGGGACCGTAGGTTCCATCCACGCCCGCGATCATCACCACTTCGCCCAGATAGCTTGGGTCGGGCATGGTGAACTGGTCGTACATCATCGTCTTGTCGAGAATGGCCTGAAGCTGGCTGCTGTTCGTCGCGGAAAACCGCCCGTAGTACATGTCCGGAACGATGTCCCCGTCCACGGCGCAGTAGGGACGGTCGGTCGCGTCCCCCGCCTCCTGGAAGGTCGGCATCTGCTCCACATCCCCCACGAAGAGGACGAAACTCGGCGCGGGGAGTTCCGGAGTGGCGTTGTTGTACAGCCCGTGCAGCCACGACTGGATGGAGGTGGTCGTGCTTCCAACCTCCGGGGTCCCGAGTACACCCACGACCATGTGGAACCCGCGTTCCGTCTTCCAGTCCACGAAGTCGGCCAGCTGCGCTTCGAACATCGGCGGAGTGACCACAGCCATCGTCACAACATCCGCCACGCGATCCGGATAGGCATCCTGGAACGCCCGCGGTCGCGCTACCTGGCCGTAGACCACATCGAAGAAGGGACTCTCCGTGACCGCGCGACGCTGCGCCGCGGCGTGATGATCCGCTCCCTCGAAGACCACGCGAAACTCAATCGACTCGTGAACACGAAGCCGATTCGCACGCGGCAGGTATTCCACCGGGGCAATCTCGACGCGGCCCAGATCCAAGGCGCGCATGGTCCCCAGGCTCTTGACCTGCACAAGTTCGTGCGTCACCAGATCCGTCTCGTAGGAATCGCGGTCGTACACAAACGGCCACTCGGACGGAGATGCATCCTTCGGCATGCTCGGCTGAGCCGGGAAGACCGGATGAGTGATCCCATGATCTCCCAGGTCCACCTCGCGGCTCTCCACTGAGAGAATCTCAACTCTCGCGACGGAGCCGTGCGGAACCTCGATGAGCCGGTTCATGCGGGGAAGTTCCGGTGCTCCGATGTCGTGGGAAGCGTGGAATCCCGGAATCAGAAGGCGGGTGAAGGCGCCCTCGGGGGTGTCGACATCCAACGCTGAAATCTCGCCCACGCGGACCGAGAATCGCAGCTCGTCCACGCGATCCGACACCGCGTCCATGCGGGTTCCGTCGCCGGACACCTCCAGAGTGCGATGGGCAGCGGTCGCAAAGCTCGCTGAAAAGAGCACGGCCAGTACAGTCAGCCCGCAAGATGCAATGTTCGGGATTCTCATGACAAGGGGGTCCTTTCGTGAAGGCAGCGATCCCGCCGGAGCCGGGAACCGGAACCGACGGACGCAGGGCAGTCCGGGGAGAAGTAGAGAGAGCCAGCGTCCGCAGGACAGGCGCAGGATCCCCCGGACCTCACCGGGAAACAGACCCCTCCATTCTGCCACACTTCCCGGCAAGTCTGGTGCAGAAAAGAACTGGGGGCTAGTTTGAAGGGGACCAGAACGCGGTCGGGGGTCGAACGCCTCTCGGCTGAGCCGGGCGGGGAACACACCCCTTCCCGGGTGAGCCTCCCCGGTCCCACGCAGGTGCGGCCCCGCCGGTATCATCCGGCCGGGCCGCATCCGAACGCACGGAACAGGGCGCTATCGCAATCGAACGATCCGGACCGTCTCCGACCGGGCCGTACCGCCCGGAACCGCGAAGTAGACGCCTGAGGGCACCAGTCGACCATCGCTGGCCCGCCCGTTCCAGGAAGAGATCCCGTTCGTCGGCGCTTCCGTCCGGGCGACCCGCCGTCCCAGCGCGTCCACGATGGTGAAGGGCGTGGCCGTCATCCCGACCCCGCCGATCCGCACCACTTCCGTTCCGCGGAATGGATTCGGCCAGACCGCGAGGGAAGCACCCTCCGCCCAGCCGGTGATTCCCGTCCCGGGTGATCGGGAGTACCGGACGACGGCCAGATCCATATCGGTCGCGAGAGCATAGCTGTATCCGCCAACGAACAGATCACCGTCCGAGCCGAAGGCCACCGCAAACGCCTCATCCGTCATGGAGTCGGCGCCGTTGAACCGCATGACCCACTGTTCCGTGCCGGTCTGGCCGTCCAGACACACCGTGGCCATGTCCCAGCTGGAGCCGGTTCCATCGCTGAATCCGGACACGACCACTTCCCCGCCGGGGCCCACCTCGACTTGCGTCGCCGAATCATACCAGCCGGGAGGGCCGTCATACGACGCCTCCCAGAGAACGCTGCCGGTCGCTCCATCGAACCCGACGATCATGTAGTCCGCCATCGAGACACCACAGACGATGGCGTTCCCGGCGGCGTCGAGGGTCATCCCGCGCGGATCGTCGGATCCGGACGCCGCGCCGTTGTATCGGGTGCTCCAGATGGTGGCGCCCGTACTTCCGTCGAACTTGACGAGCGTGACATCGTAGGAAGTGGCGGACTCCCAGATTCGGTTCGCAACGATGCAATCTCCCGCCGCGTCGATTCCAATCCAGCCCATGCGCCCCTGGGCGTGAACGGCTCCGGGGATCGTCCGCGACCAGAGCACCGACCCGTCTGAGACGCTCACCTTGGCCGTCAGCGTGGAAGCGGTGCCGTCCGAGTTGAAAACGACGCCCGTGGCCACCGGGTTGCCATCCGGCGCAATCTCCACATCCCAGGCGGTGTCGTCGATGCCGTCCGCCCCGTCGATGCGCATGTCCCACATCAAGGCTCCGTTGATCCCGTTGATGCGGGCCATGTAGAAGTCGTCCGTGCCCGTCTCGTTCTGGGCCCGCCCGACCGTGATCACATGGTCCGAGAGGTCCACCGCCATCTTGTATGCGCTTTCGTGCAGGACTCCGGCGGGCGAGATGTGTGAAAACCAGAGAACCTCTCCGGCCTCGGCGTCCGTTTTCAGGACGACGATATCATCGCCGTGGTCTCACCCGGAGCCGCAGCCGAGAAGCGTTCCTCCGGCGAAGAGGCGCCCCCAGCTGTCCCATCCCGTCCCGCAGACCTCGATGCTGGATGTGTCAAACGCGGACTGCCGGATGGTCCACTGAGCGGCACCCGTGGCGCGGTCGTACTTGCGGACGACCATGTCCGCGCCGAGCACTCCGTCGTGGCTGTCTCCGGCGGCAATCGGGTTCCCGGCCGGGTCTACGGCAATCGCGCGGACCACATCGTGGTAGGCGCCGCCGCCGTCGTAGGTGGCGTACCACTCGAGAGCAGGCGCTCCCGAGGCGGTACCGGGCGCCAGGAACCCCAGCATCAGGATAAGGGTGGATCTCCTTGCCATAGACCTGCTCCTTCAAGCGCGAGGAATCCCGGGGGGGAGATCTCTGATCTGAATCCTCGTTCAGTTTACAGGATTCCACCGCGGGACTCCACTTGCGCCCGGCTCCGATTTTCGCCACAATGTCCGGTCTGTGCCCTTCGGGAAAATGTCCCGATCCACAAGAACGCGCTTCAAGGAGCCATCATGCGCATCTGTCGTGCTCTCGCACCCTTCTGCCTCGCCATCGTCGCAGCCTTCCTTGTCTCCGGTCCGTCCGGCGCCTGCAAGATCGAGGGCGTGACCATCGTCGGTGAAAATGCCTGTCTCCACACCGCCATGGACACCCCCGGGAAGCCCGCATCCGCCTGTGCCAGCGATTGCGCCCAGATCCTGAAGGTGGCCAGCATGGCCACGACCGACGGGGTCGCCCTGGATCAGTTCAACGGCTGGAAACTCCACTACGCGGGCACGACTGCCGCTTCGGACGGTCTGGTGGTCGTCGAGGGCAGCTTCTGTCCGACGCTCCGGGTCGTGGACGCCACCTCTTCCCGTGCGGCCAGCAAGGAAGAGTCCGCCACAGCGGGTACGGTTCTGGCCGCCGCCTCCGACGACTGCGACATGATGGGCACCGTGGCCTGCGCCGTCGCGATGAAGCAGGGAAACTGCCCCACCGCCTCCGCGGCGGCCTCGGGCAAGTCCTGCGGCATGTCCGGCGCGGCGACGAAGAAGGCACCCAAGAAGGGCGGATGCTGCCCGTCGAAGAAAGCCGCCGCGAAGAAGTCGTCCTGCGGCGCCTCGAAGGGAACCCACTAGGCGGGATCTCGCCGCTGTCGGCCGCGCGAGCGGAATACGGGGGGGGTCGGCGTCTGGCGTCGACCCCCTTCTGCTGTTCGCGAGCCGCCCCACTCTTGCTAGACTGCCCCGTGAGCCAACCCCCTCACCCGCACGCGGGAGTCCACCGATGGCGAAGAAGACGATCGACGCGCTCCTCCACGAGAACCGGACCTTCCTCCCGCCTCCCGAGCTTGCGGAGAATGCCGTCGTCTCCGACCCGGCGGTCTACGAAACCGCCCGGGACTCCGAGGCGTTCTGGGCGGAACAGGCCGCCTCATTCGAGTGGTCCTCGCCGTGGGAGAAGGTGCTGGACTGGGACTGCCCCTGGGCGAAGTGGTTCGTTGGCGGGAAGCTCAACATCACGGTGAACTGTCTGGATCGCCATGTCCGAACCTGGCGGCGCAACAAAGCCGCATTCATCTGGGAGGGCGAACCGGGCGATCAGCGGGTTCTCACCTACGCCGATCTGCTTCGCGAAGTGTCGCGCTTCGCAAATGTCCTGAAGTCACTGGGCGTCGGCAAGGGTGATCGAGTCACCATCTATCTCGGCATGGTCCCGGAGCTTCCCATTGCGATGCTCGCGTGCGCACGCATCGGGGCCGCCCATTCGGTGATCTTCGGCGGCTTCAGCCCTGAGTCGATTCGCGAGCGCGTGATCGATTCCGATTCAAAGGTCGTCGTGACGGCGGACGGTGGATGGCGCCGCGGGAACATCGTTCCGCTCAAACGCAACACGGATGAAGCGCTGGAACAATGCCCCGGAGTAGAGCATGTCGTCGTGGTGCGCCGAATCGGAGACGCCGCGAACGCCCCCATGCACGAAGGACGCGATCACTGGTGGCACGACCTCATGGCCGCCGCCGGATCAAAGTGCGCTCCCGAGGTCATGGACGCGGAGGACTTGCTCTACATCCTCTACACATCCGGCACGACCGGCAAACCGAAGGGGATCGCACACACGACCGGCGGGTACATGGTGGGGACCGCCGTCACACACCGCTGGGTCTTCGATCTCCGCGAAGAAGATGTGTACTGGTGCACGGCGGACATCGGATGGGTGACCGGCCACAGCTACATTGTGTACGGACCGCTTGCCAACGGCGCGACCGGGGTCATGTACGAAGGTTCACCGGACTGGCCTCGCAAGGATCGCTTCTGGGAGATCGTCGAAAAGTACGGAGTCTCCATCTTCTACACCGCTCCGACCGCCATTCGCACATTCATGCGCTGGGGAGACGAGCACCCGAAGCGACACGACCTCTCCTCGCTACGGCTTCTGGGGTCGGTCGGTGAGCCGATCAATCCGGAAGCCTGGATGTGGTACCACCGCACGATCGGTCGCGAGAAGTGCGCCATCGTGGACACCTGGTGGCAGACGGAGACCGGCATGATCATGATCACCCCGCTCCCCGGAATCACCACCACGCGCCCGGGGTCCGCCACATTCCCCTTCCCCGGAATCGAGCCGGATGTCGTGGATGAGAACGGAAAGAGCGTTCCGCTGGGAGACGCCGGGTATCTCGTGCTGCGAAAGCCGTGGCCTGCCATGCTCCGCACCATCCATGGCGACCCGGACCGTTACCGGGAAGTCTACTGGTCGCGCTTCCCGGGGATGTACTTCACCGGTGACGGCTGCAAGCGCGATCGCGACGGCTATTACTGGCTGATGGGACGCGTGGACGACATCATGCTCGTGTCGGGACACAATATCAGCACCACGGAAGTGGAGTCCGCGCTCGTAGACCATGCGGATGTGGCGGAAGCGGCAGTGGTGGGTCGAACGCACCCCGTCAAGGGACAGGCGATCGCCGCGTTCGTCACTTTGCGTGGCAAGGTGGAGACATCGAAGGAGGAGATGGACGAGATCCGGGGGCATGTCGCGGAGAAGATCGGCGCGCTCGCCCGGCCGGATGAGATCTACGCAACGGCGGAACTCCCGAAGACACGAAGCGGGAAGATCATGCGGCGGCTCCTTCGTGACATCGCCGAAGGGCGCACGCTGGGAGACACCACGACGCTTGCGGATCCGGCCGTCGTGCGAAAACTCCGCGATCAGTACGAGACGGACGAGGGCTGATGCCGGAACTTCGCCCCCGCCCCTTCGAGGCACTCGTAACACGCGCTTTTCAGGAACCGGCGGAGCGCGGCTCTCTCTTCGATCTCCCGGCGGAGAAGTTCCACCGGGGGACAGCCGGGCTGGATCTATCCGTCCACTTCCACGGACACCGTGCATCGACTCCGCTGGGACCCGCGGCCGGCCCGCACACCCAGATGGCGCAGAACATGGTGTTGGCGTGGGCAGGCGGATGCCGCATCCTGGAGTTGAAAACCGTTCAGATCAACGATCGCCTCACCATCCCGCGCCCGTGCATCGACATGCGGACCGTGGGATACAACATCGAGTGGTCGCAGGAGCTCCGCCTGTCGGAATCTCTCGAGGAGTATGTCAAAGGCGCGCTCCTCATTCAGATGCTCTCCGAAAGCGGCGCGCTCTCGCTCCCGGCCGGACAGGGCGACACGGTGTACGACATGAGCGTGGGGTACGATCTCGCGGGCATCCGCTCCGCCCCCGTGCGTCGCTTCCTTGACGGGATGAAAGACGCATCGGCCGTCGTCGCTCGTCTTGTGAAGGAGACACCGCGCGCCTTTCACCGCTTTCTTCCGGACCCTCTCCCCACATGCATCTCGGACACGCTGACGCTGAGCACATTCCACGGGTGCCCCCCGGATGAGATCGAGAGCATTGTCGACTTTCTGCTGCGCGAACACGAACTGCACTGCGTGGTGAAGTTCAACCCCACGCTCCTCGGCCGGGATGAGACGAACCGCCTCCTTCACGATGTGATGGGCTACCGGGACATCCGAGTACCGCCGGGTGCCTTTAGCAAGGACACGACCTGGAACGACATGACGCAGATGGTGGAGCGTCTGTCCGCCACGGCTTCATCCCTTGAGTTGGGCTTCGGGGTCAAGTTCACGAACACACTCCTTGTCGAGAACTCCGCGGGGTTTCTCCCTGCGGAGACTCCCGAGGCTTATCTCTCCGGTGCGCCGCTGCATGTTCTCGCCATGGAGATTGTGCGTCGATTCCGCGACCACTTCGGGCCCGGCATTCCGGTGTCCTTTTCGGGCGGGATTGACCGCGCGAACTTCGCGGATGCGGTATCGCTGGGTCTGGTGCCGGTCACGGTCTGCACCGACCTCCTTCGACCGGGAGGATACGCTCGCGCCTCCGGGTACCTGCGCGAACTGGAGACGCGCATGGAGGCTGCTGGCGCCCGGTCCATCGACGAGTTTGTCCGCGGCGAGGCCGGAGATTGCCCGCGCGACGAGGCCGTACTTCGGAACACGCGGGAGTACACGAAGAGGGCGGCGGCGGATCCGCGCTACCGAAAGGAACAAAACGCGAAGCCGCCACGAAAGATCGGAAGCGTGCTGCACCTCTTCGACTGCATCAACTGCGACAAGTGCCTGCCCGCTTGCCCGAACGCCGCCAACTTCGTCTTTGAGTTGCCTGCCGAACCGGTCCCGACCGGAGTGCTTCGAGCGACAAGCACCGGATGGGAACTCATCCCGGGCGAACCTCTCCCGGTGGAGAAGGCCAATCAGATCGGGAACTTCGCGGATCTCTGCAACGACTGCGGAAACTGCGATGTGTTCTGTCCCGAGGATGGCGGGCCGTATCTGGCAAAGCCCCGGTTCTTCGGAAGCGCGGAGGCGTTCGCGGAAGCGGCCCCCGCCGACGGGTTTCACGCAGTGGGGGTTTCGGGAGACCCGGGGGGTGGCGGGATCCGCGTGCGAGCTCGTATCGCCGGGCAGGAAGTCCTCGTGGAGGTGAACCCCGAAGGCGCGCTCTACGAGGGAACGGGGTTCGCGCTGCGATTTGACCCGCGTGATATCGCGGGGACGGTCTCCGGTCATGCGGCGGGCGAAGTGGACCTTCGGCCATTCCATCTGGTGGTGAGAATCTCCGAAGCGGTCCTCCGCGGCGGGGCTTCGAACTGGATCGCGACCGGGACGGCTTGACAACCCGCCGGGTCGGATGTGTATTCACGGGTTCCCCCGCGATGAGCGCGGGGTATCCACGCAATCGGAGACTGCCATGACGCTCCCTGACGCCGCTGCCATCGCAAGGCTTGCCGAAGAGTACACCCCTGACATGGTCCGGTTTCTGCGCGACATGATCGCCATTCCGTCCGAGAGCGCGGATGAGCGCGCGGTGGTGGAGCGCGTGCGGCAGGAAATGGAGAGCGTCGGGTTCGATGAGATCCGTATCGACGGAATGGGCAACATCCTCGGCCGGATCGGCTCCGGAAAGCGCGTTCTGGCAATGGATGCGCACCTGGACACGGTCGGCGTGGGAGATCCCTCCACATGGACGCGCGATCCCTACCGGGGGGAGCTTCGCGATGGCACGGTCTATGGACGCGGGGCGGGAGATCAGGAAGGCGGAATGGCCTCCATGGTCCACGGGGCGCGGATCATCCGCGAACTCGGTCTGGACGGCGACTACCAGTTGTGGATTACCGGCACGGTGCTGGAAGAGGACTGCGACGGACTCTGCTGGCAGTACATTCTCCGCGAGAAAGTGCTGGAGCCGGAGGTCGTGGTGATCACGGAACCCACGCTGCTGGGTGTGTACCGCGGGCATCGGGGCAGAATGGAGATGGAAGTTCGCACTCAGGGCCTTTCCTGCCACGGGTCCGCGCCGGAACGCGGGGTGAACGCGGTGTACCACATGGCGCCGATCATCGCGGACATCGAGAAGCTGAACGAGGATCTTGCCGCGACCGCGGACCCCTTTCTCGGCAAAGGCACCGTGACCATTTCCGACATCCGTTCCACTTCGCCTTCGCTGTGCGCCGTGGCCGACAGTTGCACCATCCATCTCGACCGTCGCCTTACGCGCGGTGAGACACTGGAGAGCGCGGTCGCCGAGATCGAGAGCCTCCCCGGGGTCGCGGCATCAGGGGCGGTCGTCACCGTGCTGGAGTATGCGCGGGAGGCCTACACCGGCCTCACCTATCCCACGAAGAAGTACTATCCCACCTGGGTGCTGGAGGAGGATGACCCGGTCATCGTCGCGGCCGCACAGGCGGCAAGGTCCGTCCTCGGCGCAGAACCTGTCATCGACAAGTGGGGTTTTTCGACCAACGGGATCGCCACGCGCGGTCTTTTCGGCGTCCCGACATTCGGATTCGGCCCCGGCGACGAGGCGCACGCAC
Source organism: Gemmatimonadota bacterium (assembly GCA_030747075.1). NCBI lineage: Bacteria > Pseudomonadati > Gemmatimonadota > Gemmatimonadota bacterium. Next base: position 133,294 of record JASLLL010000004.1, on the reverse strand, counting down.
ACAGCCCCGAAGATCAGTGCCCGGTGGAACACCTCACGAAAGCGGCCGCATTCTACGCAACCTTCCCGCTCGTGTATCTCGACACCGTACCCGCATAACGCAGGAGGACCCCGTGACCCACAACGACATCCGCCCGCTCATCGGATCCATGGAGACGCTGGAGAACCGCCTCCACGACGGGGACTTCCTGCGAACCTGGGATGTGGACGACGACTCACTGGGGAGCGTCCTGCTCGGCGCGGAAATCCTGCGCGATCTCCACCGGGCGAACATCTCGGCGCGGTTCTTTGACACCGGCCTCGCCCTCTCCATCTTCCGGGACAAGTCCACACGCACGCGCTATTCCTTCCGGTCCGGCGCGAATCTTCTCGGGCTCATGACGGAAGAACTCGACGAGGGAACTTCGCAGATTGCGCACGGGGAGACCGTGCGTGAGACGGCAACGATGATATCGTTTCTCACAGAGACCATCGGCATCCGCGACGACATGTTCCTGGGCGAGGGACACGCCTACATGAAGGAAGTCGCGGAAGCCGTGGAAGAGAGTCGGCGCGAGGGCGTGCTGGCACAGCGGCCTTCGGTGATCAACCTCCAGTGCGATCTGGACCACCCGACGCAGAGCCTGTCCGACCTTCGGCACCTCATGGAGACCTTCGGCGGATTGGACGAACTGCGCGGGAAGCGAATCGCCATGACCTGGGCCTACTCGCCCAGTTACGGAAAGCCGCTGTCGGTCCCGCAAGGTGTCGTGTCTCTCATGACGCGCTTCGGAATGGATGTCGTCCTGGCGCACCCGGAAGGATACGGCCTCGTAGAGGAACCGCTGGACGCCGCGCGCCGGGGCGCCGCGGCAAACGGGGGCGCCTTCTCGGTGGTCCACTCCATGGACGAAGCGTTTGAAGGTGCGGACATCGTCTACCCCAAGAGCTGGGCGCCGGTTCGCGTCATGCACGAAAGGACCCGACTCCTCCGCGCCGGGGAAACGAACGCGCTGAAGGAACTCGAACGGGAGTGCCTTGCCGAGAATGCGCGTTTCCAGGACTGGGAGTGCACCGAAGAGAAGATGGCACGCACGAAGAACGGTCAGGCCTCCTACATGCACTGTCTGCCCGCGGACATCACGGGCGTGAGTTGCGAGTCGGGAGAAGTGTCGGAGTCGGTGTTCGAGAAAGCCCGGCTCGGCACCTATCAGGAGGCGGCGCACAAGCCGTTCGTGATCGCGTCGATGATCCTGCACACGCGTTTCGCGGATCCCGCCGCCGCTCTGGGCCGCTGTCTGGATCGGGGAATCGTCCGCCGCTAGCAGGACCTCGGCCCGGGATCAGCGCAGCGTTCCCGTGAAGAGGACCGCCACATCGGCTTCGGCCCCGATCTCCCCCGCGCGAACAAGCCGCATCAGCCCGGCAAGACCCGCGGAACCGGTCGCGTCCGCGCGGATTCCAACCGCTTCCCGGGCAATGGCATTTGCATCCGCCAGCGTCTCCTCGCTCACGATCACCGGGATACCGCCCGTTCGGATCATTCCGCACACGACGGCGAACCAGTCGTAGGTCTCGTCGTCGAGAATCCCGGTCGCGATGCTGCGGGGAGTTCCCTCCCACGGCCACATGTATTCCGCCCGGTGCGTGACCGCGTGCGCAAGTTCCGTAGCGACGGCGGCCCAGTCCGCGTGTGTTCGCAGGAGATCCGCGCGCGCGGCGGCGCCCTCCGGGATCGCGTGCGGCAACGCACCCTCCGCGTGCAGTGCTTCCAGCGCACGCGACGCCACGCGGTCCCACGCCCGCTCCAGCGGAAACGCGCCACGCGTCTGCACCGTGTGAACACGCGGGAGGCGGGGCAGCACACCGAGCGCCGCCGCTTCCGCCAGTCCCGCCGCGACTCCGCTGGCGAGTGCGCCGCCGCCTGTCTGCACCAGCACATGACCCAGACGGCCCTCCTCGGCCGCGAGCACTTCGGCCATCTCCCAACCCAGTGTGTGTCCGCCCTCAATCGCAAGTCCATTCTCCGGTCCCTGGCAGGTGAATGGAAGCGCGCCGCCCTCCACCGCCTGCCGGAACCGCGTCACGCACGGATCCCCCGGCACCCCTTCTTCTCGTGCGCAGGTCGTGAGCGACGCATCGTGCTCGCGAAGCGCCGACACCACTGCGGGATCCGCATCCGTCGGGATGAAGACCGTGAGCGCTCGCCCCCCCGCCTTCGCGACGATCGCGGCAGCCAGCGCCGCATTCCCGCAACTGGCGATCGCGAGCGGCGCCTTCTCCTTCGTGGAGAACAGGCCCGTGCGGCGGGCGACCTCCAACTGCAGCAGAATCCCGAAGAGATGGCGCGCCTTGTGCGACCCGCCCACATGACCCGTTTCGTCCTTGATGCGCAGCGTTCCGGACGAAAGTCCGACGGCCTCCGCACCCTGCCGGGAGAGCGCGAACGGCGTCACGAAGAACCCGGTTCCGCAGACGGCCCCGACGGCATCATCCAGTTCGCGAACGAGAGACACAAACGCGGCATCGTCCATCCCGTGCGCGAGCGCCAGATGGTACGACCTCAAGCGCGTGCGATAGCGAACGAAGGGTTGGGGGTCTTCGTCAGGCGGGGCCACGCGTTCCGGGTCCAGGAGTCTCACCAGGACATGGTCGACATCTCCCGCTTCGGCCGGTCCTTCGGGACAGCGGAACGGATGCGGAGCGTCCGGCGGGACCCCCGCACCGCACCCGGCGCACACCATCCGGAACGGACCGCTGGTCACGGCTTCCCGCGTGCGCGTGCGTTGAACGCGTCGATCATGTCGTCCCACGCGGGGATCCACTCTCGCAGACCCAGCCAGAACTCCGGCGTGCGTCGGCGTTCAAAGTCGTGAAGGGATACACCCTGCTGCTCGACCCAGGTGAAGTACCCCAGATTGAACACGCGGTCCCGTTCCGGACGCGTGAGTTCCCGGAGATGGTCCACGCCCGCGCCCAGCGCATACCGACCGAACGCTTCCGCCGCCGAAACGGAGTCGATCCCGCCCGGGAAGTCCCGCTCGGCGGTGCGCGTACGCTCCGTCGCATACATTTCCGCGCCGTCGGTCGCCACGGTGTAGATGGCGTCGGTCGCACCGAGACGGAGGTACTTCGCCGTCTTGATGGCTGCCAGAACATTGCAGATCCCGGAAATCCCGAGGTTCGGGAGCATCCCCGCCATCTCGGGGGAGAGTCCGCGTCGCGCCAGCAGGTAGTCCCGCCCGGCGGTCGACGAGAAGAGATGGTTCAGCGAGTCGGTCGCGCGGTCGGAGACGGCGACCACGAAATCCGTATTCATCACATGGTGGATGAGCGGAATGTGTTTGTCGCCGATACCCTGAATGTTGTGTTCGCCAAAACCATTCGAGAGAAGCGTCGGGCACTCCAGTGCTTCGACCGCCACGGTCTTCGACCCGAACCGCTCCTTCAGATAGTCCCCGGCCGCAATGGTCCCGGCGGACCCGGTCGCCGACACGAACGCCGCGGCTGTCCACCCCGGCGTCTTCTCCACGAGCGAGCGATGGATGGTCTCCAGCGCACGACCCGTACACAGAAAGTGCGCCAGGTGGTTTCCGAACTCGCTGAACTGGTTGAAGATGATCGTGTCCGGGTCTTCATCCAGACGAGCGCACTCGTCGTAGATCTCCTTCACATTGCTTTCGCTCCCGGGCGTGCGCACGATGTCCGCCGGGTCCGTCGCCCACTTCTCCAGCCACTCGAAGCGCTCCCGGCTCATCCCCTCCGGAAGGACCGCCACGCCATGGCAATCCAGAATGCGGGAGATGGCGATGCCACCGCGACAATAGTTGCCAGTGGACGGCCAGACCGCGCGATGCCGGGTAGGGTCGAACTGCCCGGTAATCAGGCGCGGCACCAGGCAGGCGTACGCGGCCAGCACCTTGTGCGCACGGATCATCGGGAATCGGTTTCCGAGCGCGACGACAATCGGAGCGGCGACACCCGTCAGTTCAGTGGGCAGCACGAGATGGTCCGGAATCTCCGTGAACCCGCGGCGGTCCGAGGAGTTATGCCAGTGAACGCGGAAGAGGTTGAGCGGATGAGGGGCGTCGGGGTCCACTTCCGCAAGAGCCTCGACCACGGACACGGGAATCGTCGAGGGGTCCGCCAGTTCGGAAAATCGAGGCAGCACGATCGACGCTTCCGCAAATCGATCCACGGTTCGATCATAGACATTGCGGTCCACGATCTCCCGCTCGAGTCCCAGCTTGGCCATTCTGATTCGCCTCCCTCTTCAGGAAAACCGCTCGTCCTGAACGGCCATGCGCTCCCAGAGCGTGGGTGCTTCCGCTGCCGCCTCCGCCCGAAGAGCCTCGATGTCTTCCGCCACCAGCCGACCATCCCGAACGACCACGCGGTCATTCACAATCAACTGGCGGACCACTCCTGTCTTTTCCACCGCGCACGCGTCACGCAGTTCGCCGAAAAGGGCACCGGCCAGATCCCGCCCCGCATCCGGACGGCGCCGGGCGGAGGCCATGTCATCGCCGTGCAGGGCAGCCTCTTCGAGAAGCGCCGCAATCTCCGCGGCGGAGTCCGAAGGGTACCCGTCCGTTCCGAGCGCCACGCGGTCGGCGGCGGCCAGAGCCCCGGGATACCCGACGCGATTCCCCCGGTTCGAGCGCGGATTCTGGACGATCCACAGCCCGTTGTCGCGTGCCATTCTCACCTGATCCGCATCCAGGTGCACGCCGTGCGCAAGGATGGATCCCGCGGGAAGCGCGTCGTGCGCAAGGAGTCGCTCCAGCGGTCCCGCGTGACCGCGCTTGCGGGCATCCGCGACATCGGCGGCATCTTCCGCCAGATGGATGTGCATCGGCGCACCCAGTTCGCGACAGAGCGCGGCCGCTTCGACCAGCGAGTCATCGGAGACGGTAAATGAGGCATGGAGCGCAACCAATCCGCGAAGAAGCGGCGGGGATTCCAGCGACGCGTCGGACTCCCGCTGCGGCGCGCCCCTCCAGGTGAGGAAGCGACGACATTCCTCCAGTCCCTCCCGCGCTTCGATGCGTCCCCGATTGCGCTCTGTGGCGCCGTACCCGAGGGCGGCGCGAATGCCCATTTCCTCGCAGGCGTCCGCGAGGATGTCGAGCGAACCGTCGATCATGCCGGGCGATTCGTGATGGTCAATGAGCGTGGTCGTGCCGAAAAGGAGTGATTCCGCCGCGTAGAGTCTTGCCGAAGCGCGAAGGCTCTGCGCATCGAGTGCCCGGTCGAGCCGCCACCACACGCGCTGGAGAATCTCCAGAAAGTCCGAGGGCGGCGGTTCCGGCGCGGGCATCCCCATCGGTGCGAGCGCGGAGTAAATGTGCGTGTGGGCGTTGACGAAACCGCCGTGGACCTGGCAGTCGGTAGCGTCCAGCCCTGCCGCGTGCAGTCGAGCGAGCGGAGTCACGGCGTCCCCCCCGCATCGTCCCCGGTACGCACACGACGACGCGGCCTCGGCACGCTCATGGCCAGCGCGGCGGGAGAGTCGCGCATGGGCAGATCCGTCCTGCGAATGCCGTCGTGGGCGTGAAGAGCACCGGCCACCGCACCCGCCGTCGGCACAAGACCGATCTCGCCCACTCCCTTGGCGCCGTACGGACCCTCCGGTTCCGGATCCTCCACGAGAATCACCTCCACCACCGGCATATCCGCCGCGCGCAGGACCCCGATTTCCCGAAGCTTCTCTGTCACCGGCCGGCCTTCGGGGCACGGCAGTTCTTCGGTGAGCGCATACCCCAGGCCCATGTGAACCGCGCCCTCAATCTGCCCTTCGCAGAGTGCGGGATTGACCGCCCGCCCGACATCATGCGCGGCAACAAAGCGCTCCACGCGTCCATTCTCATCCAGAATGCACAGTTGCGTGGCGAAGCCGTAGGAAGTGTGCGTCTTGATATCCGTCGCCATCCCGGACGGGTCGGGCGCGACCGTGTCGTCCACCACAATGTCGGACGCGAACACACGCCCGGCCATGTCACGCAGGCTGTGCCCTTCAACCAGTGCTCCCGCGAGTTTCTCCGCGGCACGCTTCACCGCCCGGCCACCGAGAAGCGTCGCGCGGGACCCGGTGGTCTGCCCGCAGTCGAGCGCAAAGGTGGAATCCACGCGGGGATGGAAGACGGACGCCGGAAGCCCGGTGGCCTCCACCGCAATCTGGACGAGCACCGTGAGCAAGCCCTGCCCCATCTCCGTGAATCCGTTCAGTATGGAAACGGTACCGTCATCTTCCACGACCAGTCGCGCCTTGCCCCACTCCACGGCGCCGTTGCCGATGCCGGAGTTCTTGATGCCGCACGCGATGCCCGCAGACAATCCGGCAGCGCGAGCGGCGTCCCAGTGCGGCTTGATGGCGTCGAGCGTTTTCACCATCCCGACCGACTTGTGGAGCACCTGTCCGGTAGTCACGGCATCGCCGACTTCCACCGCGTTCAGGCGACGCATCTCCCAGCCATCCAGCCCCGCCCTCTCGGCAAGCAGATCCATCACGCCTTCCATCGCGAACGAAGCCTGGTTCGCGCCGAATCCGCGCATGGCACCCGCGGGCGGGTTGTTCGTGTGGACGGCCACCGCCTCCACATCCACGCACGGAACCTTGTACGGACCGCACGCATGCCCCGCGCAGCGCTCCAGCACCTTCGCACCCACCGACGCATACGCGCCGGTGTCCCCGACCATGCGCGCCCGCACGACCGTGAGGCGACCCTCCTCGTCACACCCTGCCTCGTAGCGCAGTTCGATGGGATGCCGCTTCGGGTGCACGCGAACCGACTCGCCGCGCGACAGCGTGAGCTTGACCGGCCGATCCGTCATCATCGCCAGCAGCGCCGCGTGCGCTTGAATCGACATGTCCTCCTTGCCGCCGAACGCGCCGCCGTTCGGGACAAGCTCGACGAAGATGTCGTCTTCATCCATCGCGAGGAAGGCCGCGACCTGTCTTCGGTCGTCGAAGACGCCCTGCCCCTGGGTGTAGAGGTGAAGACGCGGCGTGGAGGTTGGGTTGGATGCGCGACGAGCGCGATTCGCCGAAGCGGGAACCGCCACGCAACTCTCCGGTTCCAGGAAGAGGTGCTCGATCCGCTGCGTGCGCCAGACCCCGGCCACCGTGTGCGCACTACCCGCCATCGCCGCCGCGGCGTCACCCCGGCGGACCACCGTACGCGAAAGAAGATTCGGGTTGGCCGGATTGACACGCGGGGCGGATTCGGCGAGGGCCGCCTTCGTGTCCAGCACCGGCGGAAGCGGTTCGTACTCCACGCGCACGAGCGCGGCGGCCTCCCGGGCGATCCGCCGACTGTCGGCCGCGACGGCGGCGAGAATGTCGCCTGTACAGCGCACTTCCTCTCCCGGCGCGACCAGCCCCGGCCAGTCGCGCTCGATGAGCCCGTAGAAACGCTCTCCGGGGACATCGCCAGCGGTCGCCACGGCGTGCACCCCCGGCAGCGCACGCGCTTCCGTGGTGTCGATGGAGAGAACGCGCGCACGGACATGCGCGGACAGCGCCACAGCCCCGTGAAGCACGCCGGGCGGTGAAAGATCGTCGACAAACGGACGCTCCCCGAGAGTGAGTTCGGCGGCCGAGTACTTCCGCAGCCGCACGCCCACGCCTTCGCCCGCGCCACCGGAACGCGCCGGTTCCGGGGGCGATGCGTCGCCGCGTCGAACGGCCGCAAAGAGCTCGATCGCGTCGAGGATTTTCGTGTAGCCCGTGCAGCGACAGAGGTGACCGTGCAGCGCCTTCGCGATGGTCGATCGGGCGGGCGCCGGGTCTTGCGCCACCAGTGCGTACGCCCGAAGGGCAATCCCCGGCGTGCAGAACCCGCACTGGACTCCCGACGCGGCGGCAAAGGAAAGCGCCAGAAGATCCCGATCCGCCTGCGGCACACCGGCGAGTGTCGTGACGGTCCTTCCCTCCACTTTCGCGGCGGGGACGGCGCAGGCGGGCTTTGGCGAACCGTCCACCAGCACGAGGCAACACCCGCACTGACCCTGCGGGCTGCATCCATCCTTCACGGAACGGACGCCGCAGCGTTCGCGAAGGACCTCGAGAAGCGACTCGCCGGATTCGACCGCCACGTCGCGATCCACACCATCCAGCACGAAAGAGAGCGGGGTTGAGTTCATGGGGCGAAGGTAGCACGATTCCAGCAAGGACGGCGACGGCGGCGGGGACGGCCCGGCGGCAGCGGCGCGCGGGCAAGGCGAAGCTGGCGCGGGGAATGGATACCCCGTACACTGCCGCCAGTGCTCCGGTTTCATCCACCGGCCAATCCATGCCATGACTCCGTACGGCACGCCCATCGAAGGGGAACGCCCATGTCTGTCGCACCGGAGCCTCAACGCTCCGCCTGTCTCGAAGTTCTGTCCCGCGCCATCCTCGAAGCCCGCGCGACCGCACACCGTGGGCAGGAGAAGGGCCTGTCCGCAGGGGAGAGCGCGCGGTTGGCGGACCTCATGGAGGCCGTCCACAACATCCCCGCGTTGCTGAACCGGTGGGAAGAGTGCGACGAGGCGTGGCTCACCGAAGGGCTCCGCGTCTACGACTCCGCATGGGCGGAAGGGGGCGGCCCGTCGCTGATTGCCGCATGGGAGAAGTACGGGCTGGACGCGACCGCAGGAGCGCGCTCGTTTCAGCAGGCCGCGAAGACTACGGAAGCCGCCGGATCGCCCTCTCACCGGGCGCGAGGAGACTCATGAACGGAAACCGGTTCATCGCGGAGGGCGTCGGCACATTCGCGCTGGTGTTTGCGGGTTGCGGAGCCGCCATCGTCAACGACTTGTTCCCGGGAACGCTGGGGCACCTGGGCGTATGCGTGGTGTTCGGATTGGTCGTCATGGCCATGATCTACTCAATCGGCAACATCTCCGGAGCGCACATCAACCCGGCGGTCACGCTCGGCTTCCTGTTCGCCCGACGCCTGGAAGGGAAGGCGGTTCTCCCGTACATCGGAAGCCAGCTGGCAGGAGCGATCGCGGCCGCCCTTCTCTTGCGCGTGCTGTTTCCCGAGCATGAGACGCTGGGCGCGACACTGCCGTCGGTGACGGTACCCCAGGCTCTGGTGGTGGAGACGGCTCTCTCCTTCTTCCTGGTCTTCGTCATCCTCAATGTGTCCACCGGGCACATGGAAAAGGGGATCATGGCCGGAGTCGCCATCGGCGGAACGGTCACCTGGGAAGCGCTTCTCGGCGGGCCGCTGACCGGTGCGTCCATGAACCCGGCGCGTTCACTCGGCCCGGCAATCGTCTCCGGCCAGTGGGACGCGCTGTGGCTGTACATCGCAGCACCCATTGCCGGAGCCGCGGCGGCAACATGGGTCTTCCGGTACGTTCAGGGGTCCGTGCCACCTACTCCCGTGGAGGAATAACCGGGGATCTACTCCCCGGCTGTCGGAGTCGTCCGCTTCGCCTCCAGTCCGCGAACGATCACATACGCCACCAGCGCGAACAGGAAGAACACCAGCAGCATCCACGCCACACCCTGAAGCGTGCCGATGATCGTTCGGTAGACTTCCAGCGTCCACCGCTCCGCATTGAGGACGATGGCTTCCGCCTCTTCGGGCCGGGGCGTGATGTACTTCTCCAGATCCCAGACACGAACACCCCCGGACACGCCCACCACATAAATGGCGAATGCCAGGTACCGCCGCCACGCTCCACTGATGTCCTCGGCCACAATCCTGCCGAGAATCGTTGCGATCGACCCCTGAAAGAGCCGGACGACCAACCAACTACTTCGTGAGCGGTGCCAACAAGACGGTTCCGGAAGCGCTGGCCGCCATCGCCACGGGAGAACTGAAGCTCGACGGCTTCCTCGGCCCGGCCCATGTCTCCACGATCATCGGCGCGCGTCCGTACCGCTTCCTTGCCGGGCAGCACGGGCTCGGTGTCGTCATCGCGGGCTTTGAACCGCTGGATGTTCTCCACGCAATCGACATGCTCTGCACGCAGACCGTTCGCGGCCATGCAAGGGTCGAGATCCAGTACGCACGGATTGCCCGCGAAGAAGGAAATCCGCGTGCACTGGAAATCCTGCACCGCGTCTTCGAACCGGCCGACGCATGGTGGCGGGGCATCGGCGTCATCGCGGGAAGTGGACTTGCCATCCGGGAGGAGTTCGCGGATTTCGACGCCGACCGCCGGATCCCCGTAGAGGTGGAGCCCACTCGCGAGCACAAGGGCTGCATCTGCGGACAGATTCTGCAGGGACTGGCCGCGCCGGAGGAGTGCCCGCTTTTCGGAACCGCCTGCACGCCGGAAAACCCCGTGGGAGCGTGCATGGTCTCCAGCGAGGGAACCTGCGCCGCACACTTCAAGTACGGCCCGGACGGAGGCCACCATGCCGACTCTCACTGACGAACACATTCTCCTGTCCCACGGCTCCGGCGGGAAGCTCGCGCACGATCTCGTGGAGGCTGTCTTCCTCCCGCGCTTCTCCAACGCCGCGCTGGATGTCCTGGACGACGGCGCGCTCGTCGGCGACATCCCCGCCGGGCGACTCGCCGTCAGCACGGACTGCTTCGTCGTGGACCCCGTCTTCTTCCCGGGCGGCGACATCGGACGCCTCGCCATCTGCGGAACCGTCAACGATGTGGCCATGACCGGCGCACAGCCGCGCTGGCTGACGGCGGGCTTCATCCTGGAGGAAGGCCTTCCCGTCGCCGACCTGGTGCGAATCGCGGACTCCATGGCCGCCGCCGCGAAGGAGGCGGGAGTGACCGTGGTCGCGGGAGACACAAAGGTGGTGCCGCGCGGGCACGCCGACCGGATCTTCATCACCACCGCGGGCTTCGGCATCCTTCCCGACGGGATCACCCCCACGGGAACCGGCGCCCGCCCGGGCGACGCCATTCTCGCCAGCGGAACACTTGGCGATCACGAGATCTGCCTCATGACGCTCCGCGCCGGGCTCTCGCTCGACGGGGAAGTGAAGAGCGATGTCGCGCCCGTGAACGGGTTGGTGCGCGCACTCGCGGACGACGCCATCCCGCTGCACGCACTGCGCGACCCCACGCGGGGGGGAGTGGCCACGGTCCTGGGGGAGATCGCATCCGCCAGCGGCGTCGCCATCCGCCTCGACGAGGAGCGCATCCCGCTGCGCCCGGGAGTTCGCGGAGCGTGCGAGATCATGGGATTCGATCCGCTCTATCTTGCGTCCGAGGGACGCATGATCGCGGTGGTCCCTGAAGCGGATGCCGACCGTGCTCTGCGCATCCTCCGCACACACGCGGCGGGCGCGGACGCGTGTCGCATCGGAGAAGTGCGCGAGGGTCCGCCCGGACGGGTCACGCTGCGCACCTCCATCGGCGGGGAGAGAATCGTGGATATGCTCACCGGGGAGATGCTCCCCAGAATCTGCTAGGCGCCTCATGCACGAGTACTCCATCACCGAAGCGCTTGTTCATGCCGTGGAAGAGGAAGTGCGCGCTCTTGCCGTCCCCGCCCCCGTCCGGGAAGTGCGACTCTCGCTGGGGCTCTTCTCCGGCGCGGTCCGCGGCCCGGTGGAGTTCTACTATGACCTCCTCACGAGTGAAGGCCCCCTGGCCGGGAGTCGGCTCGTGGTGGAGGAAGTGCCCCTGACGCTGCACTGCAAGGACTGCGGCCACGACTGGATCGGCGAGTCCGCGTGCTTCGTCTGCACGAAGTGCGGTTCTTTCGCGGTTGAAATCACCGGCGGGAAGGAGATGCTCGTCGAGAGCATCCTCTTCGCCGACGAAGAGGAGCGGTGACGATGGAAGTCAAGGTCGTGCGGGACATCATGAAGCTCAACGACAGCGTTGCCGCGAGCAATCACGGCGAACTCGCCCGCCGCGGCATCGTGACTCTGAATCTCGTCTCCTCGCCCGGCGCGGGAAAGACACGACTCCTGGAGGCCACGCTCGATGCGCTGCGTGACGAGACCCCGATCGGCGTGGTCGAGGGCGATGTCAACACCAGTCACGACGCGGAGAGGATTGCAGCCCACGGCGCGCCGGTCGTCCAGGTGAACACCGGCGGCCCGGCGGGAGGCAGTTGCCATCTGGATGCGGGAATGGTCCGCGAAGGTCTGGCTGCGCTGAACCTCGACGGACTGGACCTCCTCTTCATCGAAAATGTCGGCAACCTGATCTGCACCGCCAGTTTCCGTCTGGGCGAGGACCGCAAGGTGACCTTCGTTTCGGTGACCGAAGGAGAGGACAAGCCCGTCAAGTACCCGCTCATCTTCCGAAACGCGGACGCCATCGTCATTACGAAGACGGATCTCATTCCGCATCTCGACTTCGAAATGGACCAACTCCTCGGGCACATTCGCGAAGTCAACCCGGATGCCCCGGTTCTCAAGACGAGCGCACGCACGGGCGAGGGGATGGAGGACTGGTTCCGCTATCTTCGTGAGACCATCGCCGCCGTGCGCGAGGAACGAACCGCGTGACCGGGCCGCCGCGTGAATCGCGGGCCGGTTTTTTTGGACACCCTCCGGGCAAACCTGTACGATGCTTTCCCCTGAATCCAAAAACAGAGGAATAGTGGAGGAAGTAAGCATGAGTGTTCTTGTTGCGACGGAAGCGCCGGACTTCACCTCGGCCGCGGTCCTGCCGAACGGGCAGATCCAGGACGACTTCTCCCTGTCGGGCCTGAAGGGCCGCTATGTGGTGCTCTTCTTCTGGCCGCTGGACTTCACCTTCGTCTGCCCCACCGAGATCATTGCGCACGATCGCAGGCTGGACGCATTTCGGGCGCTGGGCGTTGAGGTGGTCGGGGTCTCGATCGACTCCCACTTCACGCACGCGGCATGGCGCCAGACCCCGGTCGAAAAGGGCGGGATCGGACCGGTCGGCTTCCCGATGGTCGCGGACATCACCCACAAGATCACGCAGGACTACGGCGTGGAGCACCCGGCCGGTGTCGCGCTGCGCGCGTCCTTCCTGATCGACAAGGAGGGCATCGTCCGGCATCAGGTCGTGAACGACCTGCCGCTCGGCCGGAATGTGGACGAGATGCTTCGCATGGTCGAGGCCCTTCGTTTCGCGGAGGAGCACGGCGAAGTCTGTCCGGCCGGCTGGCAGAAGGGCGAGTCCGGCATGACGGCATCCGCCGAGGGCGTGGCCGAGTACCTGTCCGAGCACGCGCAGACGCTCTGACCATCACATGAACGACGGAGGGCAGTGCATGTCGCTGTGTTCGCCGACGTCGCTTCGCGCAATGGCCGCGGGAGGATTTGCCTGCGGCCACCTCCGCGCTTCTCTGCGCACCGCACTCATCCTGACGCTCTGCTTCACGGCCGCCGCCACCGCCGCCTCCCCCTGGACACCGCTCGCCGAAGGGCTCGATCTCGCGCGATTCCCCACGGGCGGCGACAACACGACCGTCACCGTCCTCCGGGCCGACCCCGCGCTGTGGACGCCGGACCTCCTCTGCGCCAGCGAACTCACCGACGGCGCGCGCAAGACCGCTCGCGACTGGTGCGCGGACCATGATCTCGTCGCCGCGATCAACGCGGGAATGTTCGCCACGGACTACTCGACCCATGTCGGCTACTGCCGAGTCGGGAGTCACACGAACAGTTCGCATGTGAACGACTACCAGTCGGCCGTGGCGTTCGACCCGGTCCGCCCCGGAGAATCCCCCTTCCACATCTTCGACCTCGATGTGCCGGGAGTCTCGCTCTCTCGCATTCGCGAGGACTACCGCTGCGTCGCGCAAAACCTCCGGCTCATCAAGCGCCCGGGCGAGAATCGCTGGAGCCCCCAACCCCGCCGCTGGACGGAAGCCGCTCTGGGCGAAGACTCCTCCGGCCGCATGCTGTTCATCTTCTGCGAAGAGGCGCTCTCCATGCACGACCTGAACGAGCTTCTCCTGTCGCTGCCCGTGGATCTTGTCTGTGCACAGCACCTGGAGGGCGGACCGGAGGCGCAGCTGTTCGTCCGCGTCGGGGACACCGAACTGGAACTCATCGGCGGATTCGAGACGGGCTTCTACGAGTCAACCGCAACCCTCCCGGCGACGCGGATCCCGTTTGTGATCGGCCTTCGTCGGGGTCAGTGACGCCTCGGGGCACCCCGGCTATCCGCTGAGAATCTCCTCATAAGCGGCGACCGTCCTTCTCGCGATGGGTTCGCCCGCAAACTCCTGTTGCCCCAGTGCCCGCGCGCCCGCCGCGAGGCGCGTCCGAAGGCCTTCATCACGAAGGATGGCCGTCACGCGCTCGGCCAACGCCTCCACGTCCCCCACCGGCCGCACGAACCCCGTCTCTCCTTCGCGAATCATGTCCGGAATCCCGCCCGAGTCCGTACCCACCTGCGGAAGCCCGACCGCGCAGGCCTCGCCCAACGCGACCGGCGCCGACTCCTCCAGCGACGGCATCAAGAGCACCGACGCCCGTTCGTACTCTTCGTAGAGAGTCTCATTCGGAACGAGTCCCAGTATCTTTACCCGGTCGGCCATTCCACACGACGCAATGTAGTCCGCCACCTGATCGTCCAGTTCCGTCCGGCCGGGCACGCCGAGAAGATGCATCGTGGCGTCCGGGATCTCCTTCAGCACACGGTTCATCACGCGGACGCTTGTCATCGGATCCTTGCGCTGCCTGAGACCACCCACGACCAGCACATGGGGCCGTTCGGGTCGATTCCGGATCGCAAACACCTTTTCACCGACCGGGTTGTTCACTTCAACGAGGCGATAGTCGCCCTCCGGAGGCAACGAGCGCGCGACATGGCCGGAAGTGATGAACACATGCCGGAACCGACCGGCCTGCCGGTAAGCATTCCGGCGGCGGATTCGGTCGCCCTGCCGCGTGATCCACGCCGGGTGTTCAATCGGTTCGTTCCACATGAGCCCGTGAACCGTCACCGCCCGCGGACACCGCGAATCCAGCGCCCCGGCGGCCGGAACTCCCAGCCCCTGCGCGTGTACGAGATCGGGCCGGATGCGCCCGAGAACCCGCGCCATCTTCCAGCGCTGCGGGAGCCGGTTCGTCACCGCGGAGAACCGCACGCGATCGGTGAGAAAGTGGATGGTGGCACCGTCGCGTTCCGTGGTGATGTCCCGCTCGACGGAGGGGTCGCAGCAGACCACATGGAGCTCGATTCCCGGAATGGCCGCCAGACAGCGGGTCATGTGCGCCCCGACCGCTGTCACGCCCCCGGGAACGAGTTCCGGATCCCACGGGTAACTCGTGATCATCGCAACTCTCATGCGCGCACCGACCTCCTTATCAACCGGATCATCCTCTCACCATCCACACAACCCCGACCGCCAGGGCAAAGAGACCGCTCACAAGCGTGATCGGCCGAAGAGCGCGCGGGCCGAGTCGTGCCGTAAGGCTCCCGAGCAATCCGGCGAACACCCCCATCGACACGGTCGCGGCAACAAGATACGCCGAAAGGAAGACTAACGCCTGTCCCGCCGGCAACGCCAGCGAAGGCACGACACCGACCAGATGGCCGGTTCCCGCAGCTCCGTGCAGCACGCCGATTCCCCAAGCCGCGCGGCGACGGTGACTGTGCTTCCGGCCGCGCGCGTGATCTGTGTCGCCCAGGTGAACATGAATGTGCTCATGGCCGCCGCCCGCGTCGCCTTCGCCATGCAGGTGCTTGTGCCCGTGCGCGTGCACAACGAGCGTTCGTGATCGACGAATCGCCCAAAGACCCACCGCCACCAGCACCACGCCCACGATGCGCTCCGACCAACCGCTCACGGCATCCACATCAATCAAGGAACGACCCAGCACTCCGGCCAGCCCCAAGAGAACCACGCCCGTTCCATGGCCGAATCCCCAGAAGAGGCCCACTCCCACCGCCCGCGCCGGACGGCCCGCAGCCATCGGTGCCAGCGCGCCCAGATGGTCCGGCCCGGAGACTACATGCAGCGAACCCGCGGCCAGGCCGGAGAGAAACGGCAGCACGAGCGGCACTCTCCTTTCCCCGGGCAGCGCCCGAGCAAGCGGAAGATCCTTCCGGACAAATCGAAGCTACCGCTCTCCACTTCCTTCCGGCAATATCTCTCTCGCGGGTGCGCGGTGCATCCGCCGTTGCGAAAGGACCCCCATGAGCGACGGATTCGTGATCGCCATCGATCAGGGCACCACGGCATCCACCGTGCTCGTGATCGATCATGCGGGTTCCATCCGCGGCCGCGCCTCCTCCGAGTTCACGCAGCACTATCCCCTGCCCGGACGCGTGGAACACGACGCGGAGGAGTTGTGGCGTGTCACGCTGGCCGTGGTGGAGGCGGCGCTCGCCGATGCGGGAGCATCCCCGGACGACATTCGCGCCATCGGCATCACCAACCAGCGCGAGACCTCGCTCCTGTGGGATCGCGCAACCGGCATCCCCATCTCCCGCGCCATTGTCTGGCAGGACCGACGAACCGCGCCGCTCTGCGACAAACTGAAGCGGGAAGGGCTGGAGCCGATCTGGCGCGAGAAGACCGGCCTCCTCATCGACCCGTACTTCTCCGCGACGAAGATCCGCTGGATGCTCGACCATCACGACGGCCTTCCCGCCCGCTGTGCGAACGGCGAGATCGCTTTCGGCACGATCGACACCTGGCTCGTCTGGAAGCTCACCGGTGGCGCTCGCCATGTCACCGACCCCTCCAACGCCTCGCGCACGCTCCTCTACAATATCCGCACGCTCGACTGGGATTCCGACATTCTGGAGCGGCTCGATATTCCGCGTGCCATTCTCCCCGAAGTCGAACCGTCGTCCGCCGTCTATGGAGAGACCGACCCCGGCGCATTCCTCGGGAGACGCATCCCCGTGTCCGGAATCGCGGGGGACCAGCAGGCCGCGCTCTTCGGGCAAGCGTGCCACCGGCCCGGCATGGCGAAGAACACCTACGGCACCGGCTCCTTCCTGCTGCTCCACACGGGACATCACCCCGCGCCCGCGCGGGAGGGACTTCTCTCGACGATCGCGTGGAAGATCGGTGAGGAGCCGGTGGAATACGCGCTCGAAGGCGCCATCTTCATCACGGGCGCCGCCGTCCAGTGGCTGCGCGACGGCCTCGGCATCATCGAGACCGCGGCCGAAAGCGAGGCGCTTGCCGCCTCCGTGGATGACACCGGCGATGTCTTCTTCGTCCCGGCGCTCACGGGGCTCGGCGTCCCGCACTGGGACGCCTACGCACGCGGGACGATCGTCGGGATCACGCGCGGCACAACGCGCGCGCACATCGCGCGGGCAACGCTGGAGAGCATATGCCACCAGACGCGCGACGCCATGGACGCCATGCGGCGCGCCTCCGGCGTGGACCTGACCGAGCTTCGCGTGGACGGGGGCGCGGTCGGCAATCGATTCCTCATGCAGTGCCAGAGCGATCTCCTCGGCGTGCCCGTGGAGGTCCCCGAGATCACGCAGACGACGGCACTCGGCGCCGGGTACCTGGCAGGACTGGCGGTCGGCTTCTGGAGCAATCGCGACGAACTCGCCGAGAAGTGGCGCATGGCGCGCCGCCACGAACCCGCCGTCCCGGAGGAGGAGAGGAATCGACGCCATGCCCGCTGGGCGAAGGCCGTCACCCGCTGTCGGGACTGGGCCGCGCCGACTTCCGCCGAAAGCGAAGGAGACGAAGGCGCCACGCCTGTTCCCGCGGCCACGGTCGCGGCTCAGACCGCCGACAACGAACTTCTCTCGCTCTGGAACCGCTTGCGCCCCTACCCCGGTGGCGCGTGGCTCTTCAGCCGCCTTCTCGGCAAGCGCGTACCCTACACGCACACGATCCGACCGCGCGTTGTCGAACTGGCCCCCGGCCGTGCCACTGTGCGCCTGCGAGACTCCCGGCGCGTTCGCAACCATCTGCGATCCGTCCACGCCGTGGCTCTCACCAATCTCGGCGAAGTCACGAGCGGGCTCGCCACGCTGGCTTCTCTTCCCGCCGATGTCCGCGGCATCGTCACGCATCTCTCCACCGAGTACCGCAAGAAGGCGCGCGGGCCGCTGACCGCCGTGGCCCGCTGCACACCGCCGCGCGTCCCGCCGGAAGGCGCGGACTTCGACGCCACCGCCGAAATCCTCGACTCGGGCGGCCAGGTCGTCGCGGTAACGACCGCGCGGTGGAGGCTCGGCCCCGCATGACCGCGCTCATCGACACGCCGCTCACCCGCCACCTCGGCATCGACACGCCGCTCATCTGCGGCCCGATGTACCCGTGCAGCAATCCGGAACTGGTGGCCGCGGTCTCGGAAGCGGGCGGGATCGGCGTGGTGCAGCCGGTGTCGCTCACCTATGTCCACGGGCATGACTTCCGCGAAGGCCTCCGCCATATCCGGTCGCTCACCTCCCGCCCGATCGGCATGAACGCGCTCATCGAATCGTCCTCGAGGAAGTACCGGCAGCGCATGGAAAGCTGGATCGATATCGCGCTGGAAGAGGGCGTGCGTTTCTTCGTCACTTCCCTCGGGAACCCCCGGTGGGTCGTGGAGCGCGCCAGGGAGGCAGGCGGCATCGTCTACCACGATGTCACCGAACTGCGCTGGGCTGAGAAGAGCCTTGCCGCGGGAGTCGACGGCCTGATCTGCGTGAACAACCGCGCCGGGGGACACGCGGGCGGGCGCACCGCCGGTGATCTGTTCGCAGAGCTGGCCGGACTCGGTGTTCCGCTTGTCTGCGCGGGTGGGATCGGCACGGAGCACGACTTCGCCGACGCCATCCGGGCGGGCTACGCGGGCGTGCAGATGGGGACGCGTTTCATCGTCACGGAGGAATGCACCGCCCCGGCGGACTACAAGGCCGCCATCATCGCTGCCACCGCGGACGACATCGTGCTGACGGAGCGCCTCACCGGTGTTCCCGTCTCGGTGATCCGAACGCCTCATGTGGAACGCACCGGGCTTCATGCGGGACCGGTCGCCCGCCGTCTCCTTCGGCATCCCCGAACGAAACACCTCATGCGAACCATCTACACGCTGCGTTCAGTATGGAGCCAGAAGCGCGCCGCGCAAGGCCGCGCCGACTCGCGCGCCTACCTTCAGGCCGGGAAGAGCGCGGGGGGCGTATCGTCCATCCTGCCCGCGGGAGACATCGTTCGGCGCTGCGCGGCGGCCGCCTCCTCCCCGGACTGACGAACAGGGCGCTATCGCAGTTCCCGGCGAAGGATCTTCCCGACGGCGCTCTTCGGAAGCGCCTCGCGAAACTCCACAACGCGCGGCACCTTGTACGCCGCCAGCCGCTCCCGGCAGAACGCCCTCACCTCTTCCGCCGTGAGGGCGGGATCCCGCCGCACAATGACGACCTTCATTGTCTCGCCGGACTTCTCATCCGGCACACCCACTGCCCCCGCCTCCGCCACGCCCGGGTGCTCGCCGACGACCTCCTCCACCTCGTCCGGGTACACATTGAACCCGCTGACGATCGCCATCTCCTTCGCGCGCCCGACGATCTTCACAAACCCGGCCGCGTCCATCGTCGCGAGGTCCCCCGTGCGAAGCCAGCCGTCTTCGCCCAGGACTGCCGCGGTCTCCTTCGGGCGGTTCCAGTATTCCCGCATGACCTGCGGGCCACGCACGCACAGTTCCCCGATTTCTCCAAAGGGAACTTCCTCGCCGTCCGGCGCGCGAACCTCGCATTCGGTGGAGGGAAGCGGCGGGCCGACATTCCCGGTGTACCCGGTCGCGGAAAAGGAACTGAGGCAAACCGCCGGGGACGCCTCTGTCAGCCCGTACCCCTCGACCGCGGGAACGCCGGTCACCTCCTGCCAGCGCGCCGCCACCTCCGGACGAAGCGCCATCCCCGCGCCCAGTCCCAGACGAAGGCTGGAGAAGTCCAACCGGTCGAACCCGGGCGCGTCCAGGAGGGCGCGGAAGAGCGTGTCCACGCCCGTGATGTAGGTGAAGCGCGAGCGCGACAACTCCCGCACGAAGGACTTCTGGTCGCGCGGGTTCGTAATCAGCAGGTTTTCCGCTCCGGCATGCAGGAAGGTGAGCGCGTTCGCTGTGAGCGCAAAGATATGGTACAGCGGCAGCGCGGTCACCATGACCTCTCTCCCCGGACGCACCTCCTGCCCGATCCACGCGCCCGCCTGCAGCACATTCGCCACCATGTTTCCATGAGTCAGAACCGCGCCTCTGCTGGCTCCCGTCGTGCCGCCGGTGTACTGGAGAAACGCGATCTCGTCCTGCCCCACCGCGGGCGCGTCAAACGGAAGCGCCGCACCGCTTCGCATCGCCGTTCGCCAGCGCACAGCCCCCGGAAGCGACCAACGGGGAACGGCACGCTTCGCATACCGGACCACCGCGTTCACAAGGGCCGATCGCGGGAAGCCCAGCGCATCCCCCACACCCGTGACCACCACCGATCGCACGCCGGTCCCGTGGATCGCGTTCTGGAGCACGCGCGCACAGGTCTCCAGAATCACCATCGCCGAAGCCCCTGAGTCCGTCAGTTGATGGTGAAGTTCACGCGCCGTGTAGAGCGGGTTGATATTGACCACGACAACGCCAGCACGCATCGCACCAAAGAGCACGACCGGGTATTGCAGAAGATTCGGCAACATGATCGCAAGGCGGTCGCCCCGGGTGAGACCGAGATCACGCGTGAGATACGCCGCAAAGTCACGACTCGCACGCTCCGTCTCCGTGAACGACAGCGTCCGCCCCAGATTGGTGAAGGCGGGTCGATCCGGAAACCGCGCCACCGCGTCCAGGAAGAGATCGCCCACGGAGGCGAACTCACCGGTGTCCACTTCCGCCGGGACTCCGGCCGGGTAACTCCCCGCGAACCTGCCCGCTGAAGATCCCACACCAGCCTCCCGGTTCACGCTCTTGGCGGAGTGTCGTTTCCCCGGAAGATACCACACCGTGGCACCTTATCCTCACGGGTGGGCAATCCTTGACGGATTACCTCGTGCGTGGCCTGATTCGACGAAGAGAAAGGACGGTAACCGGATGACGATGCCGCAGACATTCGACAAGGCCGTCGCGCACCGGGCCTTCGCGGTGGAGAACAACAACCTCGCGTGGGACCTTCTGGAACGAGCGGGCCGGTCCGATGAAGAAGACCGCGTCATGCTGGACGCTGCGCATACCGCGCGTCTTCACTGGTCGTTTGCCGGAGAGGCGATTCACGCCCTGCGTGCCAGTTGCCTGGTGGCTTGTGTCCATGCCGCGCTCGGCCTCGGCGCGTCCGCGTTGAACGCGGCACGGCACTCCGAAGCACTGGCCGACGATACGCCGGAGGGACTGGCGGACTGGGATCTGCCTTTCGTTCATGACGCGCTGGCCCGCGCGTTTGCCACGCTTGAAATGGAGACTGAAGCGATGGCCTCTCGCGAACGCGCACGCGACGCGGGGGATCTCATCGCAGATGCGGCGGACCGTGAAGTCTTCGACCGCTGGTTCGCGACGAACCGGCCCCCAACCCCAACCGGAGGACTCTGATGGACTGCTCGATGTTCGATTGCGCGGACGGCGTACTCGGCGCGCTCGGAATCGCGGCGCTTTGCGGCCTTGCCGCGGGCGTCATTTTCCTCGTTCCCGCGATTGTCATGTGGTTGTGGAACCGCACGATGCCCGACATCTTCCGCCTGCCGACGATCGCCTACTGGCAGGCGTTCCGCCTGTTCATCCTGTGCATGATTCTCTTCGGGGGCGGCGCACACAACTGCTAGGGATCATCACTACCGCGGGGGGAGCGAGAGCGTTTGCCCATCGCTTCCCCCGTCTTCTCCCACCAGAAGGGCTCCGCACCCGGAACTCGCCGCCCACCGAGAGCGCGTCGACGAGTCCGTTGACGGGAGCGGCCCTATTCGATAGACAGCACCATCCGGCGCGCGACTCTCCCCAGCACATGGAGCCGGTAGGTGGCGGTCGAACGGACATCGTCGATGGGGCACACCTCGGCCCGGGCGGCCGCCTCCACCGCGCCCGCCACTTTCTCCCCGGGCAATGCGCCTTCCAGCACTTCCTCCGCCTTCCGCAGACGCACCGGTCGATCCGCGACGCTTCCGGCGGCCAACCGGACTCGGGAGAGCGGGCCGTTCTTCCCTTCCCGCGATGCCGCAAGCGCCAGGGTGACCTTGCTGATCGCCTGTGCGCGGCGGGTGCCCACCTTTCGGAACCGCTGGATCTCCGGAGACGGGGCCGCCCCGTGTCCTTCCAACGGTATCCTCACCCACGCGATGATCTCACCCGGAGCGAGTGCCGTCTTTCGGTAGCCCGTGTGAAATGCGTCATGCGGGATCGACCGCAAACCGTCCGGCCCCACCGCCACAATCTCCGCGCCCAGTGCCAGGAGCGCCGGAAGCGAATCACCGGCCGGGCTGGCGTTCGCGAGATTCCCGCCGAGGGTCGCCCGGTTCCGCACCTGCGTCCCGCCCACGGTGGCGGCCGCCATCGCCAGCACGGGGAACGCGGCCCGCACGATCTCAGACGCCTCGATCCGCGCGAAGGAAGCGGCCGCGCCGATCTTCACCCATGCGTCTTCGCGTTCCACCCGGCCGATCTCCGCAATGCGCGTCACATCCAGCAGGCCGCCTGCGCTCGGGAAGCCTCCGGCGGCCATGAGATCCGTACACCCGGCGACCGGCACCAGGCCCGGCGTCCGCGCAAGATGCTCCACCGCTTCCTCCAGCGTGCGCGGCGAGTGGACGGTGATCAACGGGCCTCTCCTTCCTTCGCGCAGACTCCGCGCAGGATTCCCTCGTAGCCGGTGCAGCGACAGAGGTTCCCCGCAAGCGCCTCGCGAACGCGTTCGCGCGTGGGCGTCGGATCTTCCGCCAGCAGCGCGTGCAGTCGCACCAGCACCCCCGGCGTGCAAGCCCCGCACTGGACGCCACCCGAGTCCGCCAGCAGTTCCGGCAAAGGCGAACCCGACTCCGCGATTCCCTCCACCGTGGTCACCTCGCGCCCGGCGCACTGGAATATCGGGACGAGACACGCCAGCACCGGAACCCCGTCCAGCAGCACCGTGCAGGCGCCGCACTCTCCTTCGCCGCACCCTTCCTTGGTGCCCGTGAGATGGAGGCGATCCCGGAGAATATCGAGAAGCCGATCAACGGGGGACGCGTCAACGGAGATGTCCCGGTCGTTCAGGCGGAACTCCACCCGGACCGCACCTCCCTTCCCGACGGAGAATCCCGGAGAGGTCATGGCGCGTCCGCTCTCCGATTCGCCTGGAGTTCCAGGAGCACTTCCGGTGTCGCGGGCGCCTCATCCGCAATGAGCCCCGTCGCGTTCTCCACCGCCTGCAGAGCGGCCGGGGCGCCCCCGTCCATGGGAAGCTCCCCGATGCCCTTTGCGCCGGACGGGCCACCCTCCCACGGCTTCTCCAGCAGGTGGATGGCCAGATCCGGTGCGTCGACCGAGGTCGGCACCATGTAAGTCTGGAGTCGATCGTTCAAGATACGCCCGTCTTCCGTCTTCAGTTCCTCCAGGAGCCCAAAGCCGATCGCCTGAAGCGTCCCGCCTTCAATCTGCCCGCGGCAGAGTTCCGGGTGGATCGCACGCCCGATCTCGCAGACAGCCGTGGCCTTGTCCACGCGAACCTCCAGCGTGTCAGGATCCACTTCCACTTCGACGACATTCGCGCCCCACGCATAAGTGGGATACGCGGCCCCCCGGTAGGAGGTCTCGTCAAAGTCCTGCCAGTCGGGAGGCTCATACCTCATGGTGATCTCCAGCGGGCCGACCTCTTCCCGGCGGAGCCGTGCCGCTTCCCGGAAAGGAACGGGATCGCGCGCGCCGTCGGTGATCAATCCGTCATGCAGCGCGGGGGCCTCTCCCCCGGTGCGCTCTTTCCACCACGCAAGCACCTCCCGCGCAAGGCGCCCCGCCGCGCGGGCCACGACTCCCCCGACGACCATGGTTGTGCGCGACGCCACGGTCGGGCCGGAGTCCGGCACGGTGGCCGTATCCACCTCCGCCAGCACGATGTCCTCCATCGCCACCCCCGCCGAGTCCGCGGCAATCTGCGGCAGCACCGTGGCGCACCCCTGCCCCATTTCGGTGTTGGCGACCAGAAGTTCGATCCGCCCCTGTCCGTCCAGCCGGACGGTCACGGGCGAGCGCATCCGCCGCTCTCCCTCGCCGGTGAACCCTGCCCCGTGCAGAAAGAGCGAGACCCCGATTCCTTTCGACGGCGCCTCCGCTTCGCCATGTCGCGCGGCCTCCGCTATCGCATGCTTCCGCTCGAAGTCCGTTCGCCGCACCGCCTCTTCCAGGCACTCCACGGCCGCAGTGGTGTCGTCAAGAACCTGCCCGGTGGGGAGGGCATCGCCCGGTCGAAGCGCATTCTTTCGGCGAATGTCCACCGGGTTCATCCCCGTCTCCCTCGCGATGCGATCCATCTGCCGTTCCATCGCGAAGAGCACCTGCGGTGCCCCGAAGCCGCGAAAAGCTCCGCTCGGCGGCATATTCGTCCGAAGCACGCGCCCGTGAATCCGCGCGACTCCCGCGCGGTACGCGCCTGCCGCGTGAAGTACCGCCCGCGAGAGCACGACCGGCGAAAGGGTCCGGTAAGCCCCGCCGTCAAGATCGACGCGAATGTCCGTCGCGACGATGTGCCCTTCCGCATCCACACCGGTTCGATGCAGCACGCGCGAAGGGTGGCGCTTTGTCGTGCCGACGATGTCCTCGTGGCGATCGTAGGCAATCCGCACCGGTTCCCCGCACGCCGTCGCCAGAAGCGCCGCGTGCAGCGCGAGCATGCTGGGGTACTCCTCCTTCCCGCCAAAGCCCCCCCCGACCACCGTGGGACGAACGCGAACCATCTCCTCCGGAAGGCCGAGGCTGTGAACCAGCGCGGAGTGAACATAGAACGGGCACTGCATCGACCCGGTGATCTGCAGCGTCCCGTCCGTCTCAAACCACGCGGTCACCGCCTGATTCTCGATGTACGCGTGTTCCTGAAGGCCGGTGCGATACTCGCCGGTGATGATGCGGTCTGCGCGGGAGAGCGCGGCCTCGACGCCGTCCGTTCCAAGCCGGATTTCGTGCAGCAACGGCACATCCTCCGCGTCTTCCATGTCCGCCACAGCCGTCAACGGTTCGTACTCGACTTCGACGGCGCGCGCCGCCTCCAGTGCGGCCGAACGAGTCATCGCCGCGACCAGGGCCACCGGTTCACCGACATGCCGCACTTCTTCGCGGGCGAGTACGGGCCAGCTGTCGTCAAGGATCTGGATGCCGTTCCGGCCTCGAATGTCCTCGGCGGAGACAAAGACGGAATCCGGGGGCGCCGCCTCGGGTCGCCAGTGAATGGCGAGAATCTTCGCGTGCGCGTGCGGACTTCGGATGGTCATCCCGTGAAAGACCCCGGGGATGGGGACATCGGCCGCGTAAAGCGCGGTCCCGATCGCCTTCCCGAGAGCGTCCGGGCGACGCGGACTCTCACCGATGCGCGTCACGGCTTCATCTCCGTGTTCTCCGGTTCGCCTTCGGAGATCCGCTCCGGACCAGCCGGGTCTGCCGGATCTCGAAGCGAGCGCGGGACTCTGTCGAGCGGAGGAGGAGAGTCGACTTCGGCACAATCCACCGCGCCCAGTTCATGAAACCGTCTCGCGCCCGGCAACACGCGCGCTTCGAACGACCCGACCGCGCGGTTGTAGGTGTCCACGGTCTTCCCCAGCGCGCGACCCATGTCGGTGAAGTGCGCGGCCAGCGTACCGATGCGCCCGTGAAGTTCGCGACCCAGTTCCGCAATCGCGCGCGCGCTCTCCGCGGCGCGTTCCTGCCGCCACCCGAAAGCGACCGAACGCAAGAGCGCAATCAGGGTCGCGGGGCTGGCCGGGATCACCTTGTGATCCACGCCGTACTCCAGCAGATCCGGATCCTTGCCGAGTGCGGCGCCGAGAATCGCTTCGCCCGGCAGGAACATCACGACAAACTCCGGGCCGGGCTGAACACGCTCCCAGTACGCCTTTCCCCCCAGCGCCTTCAGATGATCCCGCACGCTCTGCGCATGAGCGCGCAGGTGGACTTCGCGTTCCGCTTCTCCCGACGCATCCATCGCCTTCAGGTAGGCCGCCAGCGGCGCCTTGGAATCCACGACGATGCTGTGCCCTCCGGGCAGGTGCACCACCAGGTCCGGCCGCAACACGCGCCCTTCCTCGTCGGAGGACGAATCCTGTGTGGTGAAGTCGCAGTGTTCGGCCATCCCCGACATTTCGACCACGCGACGAAGTTGCACTTCGCCCCACCGCCCGCGAATGGACGGCGCGCTCAACGCCCGGCGAAGCCCCACCGTTTCCGTCTGAAGGGCCTGTTGCGTGCGAAACAGCCCGTCGATCTGCCCGGTGAGCGCGGCATGGGCGCTGCCTCGTTCCTTCTCGGCTTCGGTAAGATGCCGGTCGATCCGGCCGAGGCCTTCCGTAAGCGGACGCACAAGATCATCCACGGCGGCACGGCGACGCTCGAGGTCGGTGGCGGTCGCTTCTCGAAACCCGTCGAAGGAGGTCCGCGCCAGCCGGAGGAAGGTGTCGCTGTTCTCGGAGAGGGCATCGGCCGAAAGGGACCGGAAGGCATCGCGGAACCGGGTCTCCACCGTCTCCAGAATGGATTCGGTGGTGTCGTTGGAGTCACGCGACGCCTGCAGTTCCGCTTCGAGGCGCGCGGCACGATCCCGCCACGAATCAGCCCGCCGCCACTGAAGAAGCGCCACGGCACCGAACACGGCCACGGCGCCCCCCGCAAGAACCGGCACCCACTGCACCCCCGTCATCCTCACCTCCCGGTGCGGCGAGGCTATCAGAGGACGGGAGATTCCTCCAGCGACTCAGAGGCGTGAACCCAGACGGGTTCCTCCAGTTCGCGCAGAGTCCGGAGAACGGCGGCGACGCCGCATCCGGTTTCGACGGTGCGAAACGGAACGCCCATGCTTCGGCAGACATCCCGGAGACCGCCGATGCCGGACCCGGCGTACCGCGCAAGAAGCAGAACCTGATCGACGCCCCCCGCGCGGATCGCGACCGCCGCTTCGTCGCGCTGGCTTCGGTGGCGGAAGTACTCGAACCACCGGAGCGACGCCAGCGCCAGCCCCCGCTCCAGACGACGACGGGAGCCTTCGCGCGGCAGTCCGCCCACGAGAACCACGCGCTTCCCTTCCCACGACGGTCGAAGCCTTGCGAAGAGCGGATCGTCCGGACGGTCACGCGCGTCCGACAGAGAGCGATCCCGCGAGAGGTCCATCCCCTCTCCCGCCAGGGACCGCCGAAGCGGGCGAAACCGGTCCCCCTCCACCAGCGGAGCAAAGACTCGCGCTGCCGCAAGGAAGGAGTCGTTCGTGCATCCGCCGGCTTCCATTCCGCCCAGCAGATACTCGCGCGCCTCCTCACGCTGATCGGGAAAGGACCACCATTCCTCGCTGGCGGCCATCTCCCGAAGGATCTGCGTGATTTCGTGGATCATCAGATCATGCCGACGGCGATCCTCCGGATCCAGCGACCGGACACCCTCGCGCTCCTCGCGAAGACGCCCGTCTTCACGGCGATCCAGTTCATCCTGAAGGCGAGCCCGTTCGAGCCGTTCCTCCCACAACTCGACATACTGCTTCCAGTCCGTCCGAAACTCCCGGCTCAGGGGATCTGGAAACCCGTCGATCCCGAGCATGCGCCGCGCGGAGTTGATTTCGCCAAAGGTGCGCTGAATGTCGCGCTGGGCGTCGTCGTCCAAGTCGAAGCCGTCCAGGTATCCGCGCAACCGCCCGAGCCACACATGGAGACGGGCGTTGACTTCCTCCGGGCCCAACAACGCCAGCCCGGGAAGCACGCCCTGGATCTCGGAGGCAAGGCGGCGCGCCGCCGAGTTCGCCGCGTCCGCGCTCTTCCGGTGCCGCAGGAACGCCTCGTCGTCGACCTCCTCGCCACCCCCCATGAGGTGCCGCGCCACCTCCGCCCAGAGTGGAGTCAACGCGCGCGGCGAACCGCTTCCGTCCAGCGCGGCCGCCATCGAAGGATCTTCGAGGAGAGCCACCAGACGATCCCTGCGCGTACAGAGCACCAGTTGATGCCGTCGAACCTCCGCGGCACCCGCCTTGCCGGCGTCTCCGCTCCCGGTCAGGTCCCGCCGAAGCTCCTCCAGCCGATCGACCCGCGCCTGCGTCTCCGCAATCCTCCCGCTGAGAAAGTCGCGCAGGTCCGCCGCCCCGCGGCCCGGACCCGGCGGGTCATCCATGGAGGATGTACGGTGATCAGAACGCTGAGTCACGACCGTCCCCCCCCCTTGCCCATGCCTCTGTCAGGCACGAATCCTATCAAACATCCGCAAAAATACCAGCATGAGCTGGAATATTTCGCGAGAAGCCAGACTAATAGTGATAGATGGTCACTATATCTTAACTTCGAACACACCGGATCTCTTCAATGCCCTTGGTCGCAAAGTCCGGCCCGTCGATTCCACCGTAGGGAACCCGGGGGGGGCACCCACCGGACCTGGACAGGCGTGCCGGACAGGGGGAGCGCCGGTCTTCACGGACCTACATGGCGCACTTCCGCCCGGACGGCGACCAGGCGAAGCGAAGAGTGCGTCCGCTGAGGCGGCAGCGTTGCGTTGCGAAGGAGTGTGTTCGCCGAGTGCCGCGTCTCGCGCCACTCCGCCGCCCCGGGGTCCTTCAGGGCGCGACCGCTCCGGGGCGAGAGGAAGGCGACGGGGTTCCCGTGGCGGCTCGGGCACTCACCCGCTCCAGAAGACAGGCTCCGATCGGTGCGGTCGCCACGATCGCCAGCGCGGAGAGAAGCAGGAGGACCTGCCCCGCGTCCTCCATGGAAGTGAGGCCCCATTCGCGGATCTTCAGGAGCGGCAGAGCCCCGAACACTGCCTGAATGGTCGCCTTGGGCACATGGGCCAGCAGCACACAGCGTCGCTCCGGCGCCGTCAGTGATGTCCGGGCGACGAGCAGCCGGGCCACGGCAAGCCTTGCGACAAGAGCGACCCCCAGCACCGCGAGAAGGCTCAGCACAAGGTCGGACCGGCTCAGCCCGGACAGGTCGATCTGCGAACCCAGGTTCACGAAAAGAACGACTTCCGCAACCTGCCAGACGCGATGCAGCCCCGCCCGAATCCCGGGCGCGCCGTCCGGGAGACGGACGCGGACCGCGACCCCCGCGGCCAGCGCCGCCACCACGGCCTCAAGCCCGAGGAGACCACACCCGAAGTACACGCCCAGCCCGGCGCCCAGTACGACAAGGGTGGCGGCCCACGACGGGAGCGCCTGCAGTACGGCGCGGGGGATCCCCCAGCGACCCACCGCGACGCCGACCGCCCCGCCGCCCACCACCGCGAGCGGAAACGCCGCGAGACTCCACACGGCGCCCTGCGCGGACCGTCCGGGGTCCAGGACCGCGAGGAGGCACAGGATTCCCGTCTGGGCGAGGATGGCGTTCACAAGCGTCTGTCCAATGATTCGATCCGGCACCATTCGCGCGCTCCCCCACCCCCGTTTCTTGCGGGAGAGCATGGTCGGCAGAATCACGGCTGGAGAGACCGCGGCCACGAGTACCCCGGCGAGGAGCGCAAGCACCCAGTGATCGAAGAGGAAGACGCGCGCCAGCCCCGTGACGACCGCAAACTCGGCGGCCACCGGCACCGTCCCGAATACGAGTGCCGGCACGGCCACCGTGCGCAGAACCCCGGGTGGAAGGTCCAGCCCCGCCCTCAGTAGAAGCACGACGAAGGCGGCGCGCGAGGTCGTCTCCAAAACGCCGTCCCATGCGGCGGGCATCCAGTCGAGAACGCCCGGCCCGATGAGGACTCCCAGCGCCATCAGCGAGACGGCCGGGGGTGCCCCCGCACGCCGGAGCATCGCGCGCACGGGAAACCCGAGCGCACACATTCCGGCCAGTGTCGCGACGATGACAGGAAGCTCGCGCAGAGTGCCCCTCCGGAAGTCGGCAGCCCCGTGAAGCCGGGGACCCGCGGGGCCGTCCGCCCCTCGTCAGATCATCGTCCAAGTGAGAGCTCAGCCCAAGCCGGAATGAAGGGGGTCTGGTGGTGTGGGAGGTGCCGGAGTCGTCCCGGCGGGCAGAGCGGTCGCGATAAGCAGTGATGCGAAGAGCAGGATGCGGTTCATGCGTGGAGTATACCACACGGCGCCAAGTGGCCGGGTCTCCCCTACGCGTCCACATCCTCCGCATCGTACTCCGCCGGATGCTCGTGGCGGTGCATTTCCAGCGGCATCTTCCCCGTCAGCCACGATGGATTCCCCGGGTACACGCCCGGCCGCAGCACGGTGAAATAGAAGTGCCAGATGGCAATCGCGAGCGTCGCCAGCACTGCTTCCAGGAAGTGGATGATCAGGAGAACATCCAGCACTCCCTTGGGGATGTACTGAACGGCCACATTGTCGAACCAGAGGAAGAGGCCGGTCCCCGCCATGATGACCGATCCCCAGATGAGCGCCCAGTATTCCATCTTCTCCACAAAGCTGAATCGTCCGAAGCGCGGCGGGGACTCCGGGCGCCCGAGGTTGTGGAGCAGCATGTTCCAGAGATCCGCCCCGTCCGAGATCCGCGGCCACATGTCACGCAGGAACTGGCGGCCACGCGCCGTACACAGGTAGATGAGGTGCCACACGCACCCGACCGAGAACAGCACCGCCGCTCCCCGATGAAGAGTGCCGCGCACGCCCGCGCCCCCGTCCCACCCGAAGAGGAACTGGAAGATCCCCGTGACCTGCCCGGGACATGTTGTACCACTCTCTAAGTTAGACCTGCGACGAGCCGGAGTGGCAGCGGCTCGATCGCTTCGGGTGCCGGAGGACGGTAGCCGAGTGCGCGATCCCGGAGGTCGGCTCGAAGGTGAACACCATCGAGAAGGTCGTCGAGGACTACGAGCTGGTGAAGAAGTCGGTGGAGCGGAAAGTCGCGGAGGTCGTCACCTGGGAGGAACGGCGGGAGAAGATGATGGGCGCCTGCCGGAACTGCCACAGCGACACGCACACGAAGAACTTCTACGAGCAGTTCGACAGCCTCGTCGTGCTGTACAACGAGAAGTTCGCCAAGCCCGCCAAGCAGTTCATGACCGACCTCAAGGCCGACGGCGTCCTGAAGCCCGACGCGCCGTTCGAGCACAATGTGCAGTGGATCTTCTGGGAACTCTGGCACCACGAAGGCCGTCGCGCACGGCACGGTGCCAGCATGATGGGCCCGGACTATACGCACTGGCACGGTATGTACGAGGTCTCCAAGCACTTCTACATGGATTTCCTCCCGGCCGTGATCGAGGCCGCGGAGCTGAAGAGCGAGGAGATGGGCAACAAGTACCGCCAGAAGGTGGAGACCTTCCTGACCGGGAAGGACCACCTCTGGATGAAGGGGCTTTCGGTGGAAGAAGCCGCCGCGCTCCGGGAGATGTACAAGGAGCGCTACAACGAGTAGCTCCACCGGGGGGCGGGAACGGTTCCCGCCCCTTGCCGGAGAGTCGGAGCCGGGGCATTTTCTTGTCCCTGGTTCTTGCTTTCCTGACCCGGTACTCGTAAACTGGTCCGTGGTGCTCAGTGGACCGAGCGCTGGAAATCAGCTTCCCGTTCCGATGGCGGCGAGGTGGTGGAGACCCGAGGGGGGATGGCTCGGGTCGCCTGCAGAGCAGAGAACGATCCGCCACCTCCCGCCTCGGAACGCGATCAGGCCCGGACGCCTCCCTGTGC
Source organism: Gemmatimonadota bacterium (assembly GCA_030747075.1). NCBI lineage: Bacteria > Pseudomonadati > Gemmatimonadota > Gemmatimonadota bacterium. The sequence continues at coordinate 101,742 of JASLLL010000004.1, read as the reverse complement.
GTCCGGGCCCTTTTTCTTCGGTGCGTCCGACCGCCGCGCACGGGCGGCCGAAGTGCACTACCGGTAGAATCCCTTCACGCGGCCCCAGGAGACATCTTCGACGGAAACCGGGTTGCAGGGATTGTAGGAGAGCCACGGAGCAAAGACTACTCCGGTGGAAACCGCGTCTCCCGTTCCCGGCCCCTCGCCCGAAGGACCGCTCGTGCTTCCCCACCAGTTGTTGGTCGCGATGACATCCGTGGCGGTGTAGTTCACCACACCTTCGCTCGTGTTGGAGCGAATGCAGCAACTGTGAACTCCGACGGAAGCCGCAGCCGACCCGTCGTCCCACACCTCCACACCCCAGGTCCACTGGGTGATGTCGCAGGTATCCACGGACAGCGAAACATTGTCTCCGTTTTGCGCCCATGCGCCGATCCCGGTGCCGGAGCCTGTACCGTCCCCCGCAAAGCTGCACGAGTTCACGAGAACCGTGGTCGTGCTTCGCCCGGCCAACGGCGGCAGCAGGTCTTCGGTCCAGACCGCAGGAGCGGGCGAATGGGCTCCCTCCCGATCCACACCAAGCCCCCAGTAGCTACCCCCCGCACCTTGCCCCAGTGCGCCGGAATAGAGGGTGTTGTCGGTAAAGGTGCCGGAAGTCATGACGAAGTAGGCGCCCATCTGGTTGTGCGCGATCTGCGGGCAGGAAACGACATCCAGATTCCCCGCCTGATACGCGAGAATCCCGGACGCGGTCCACGACGCGCCCGTGTACGAATGGTCCCGCACCTGACAGGTGTTGACCATGCCGCTGCATCCGTAACCGAACTGGATCCCATTCTGTGCGGTCACGGAGGTCTGCCCGGCGCCGGACACGATGCACTCGGTCACGGTGCCCAGAAGCTGGGTGCCGTTCATCACGATGCCCGCCTTCTGATAGTCCGTCACACGGCACCGGGAGAGCAGCACATTGTGAGTCGGGTAGCCGCCGCCGTCGGAGTAGGCGTAGATGCCAACCCCATGTTGCGCGCCGCTGAACGGCGTGTCCCGCACATCGGTGACGGTGCAGTTCAGGAGCGAACCACCCGCGTTGTAGAAGCCGACTCCGATGAACCGGCTGTTCGCATTTCCCTTCCCCGCTCCGTCCACCGTCAGCTCTTCAACGACTGCGTTGAGCGTGCCGGTGAAATACACGACCGGGTAGTTGTTCGCGCTCGTCGTGAAGTACTCGGTGAGCGTGTCCGGTGAACGGACCACGGTGACGCCGGGACCGGAGCCGGTCACGGTGACATCCTTGGCAAGGACGAGCTGTTCCTCGTAAGTTCCCGGCGAAACGATGATCTGGTCGCCCGCCACGGAACCGTCGATGGCCTGCTGGATCGTGGGATAATCTGCGGGCACAAATACCGTCGCCGCACCGGCCGCGGTGGCCAGAAGGACGACGAGTCCCCCACAAATCAGAATGTGTGCCTTACGCATGACGCGATCCCCTTTCGCGAGGGTCGAAGATCCGCTGATTCGCACCGCCCCGGGTCTGGGGGGAGAACATCGTTGTTGCGGCGCGTGACGGAAGTTTACAAACTTTACGGGACGAATACTCGTGTTTTGTTCGGAGAGGCGGGATATCCCCCGCTAAACGGCCCCGGAATCGCTGATTTCGCCCGAATCCGCCTCGTGCGGCCTGGATATGCGGGCCAGATCCTCCGGCGTGTTGACATTCTGCCACGATCCCAGAATGGCCTTCGGGGGAATGGGCGTCTGTACCCGGGCGTGGGGGGCCAGCGCGGAGGGTGCCAGACAGCGCGCGGCGGCCAGCCGCTCCAGCAGAACCCGGACCCGCGCGTCATACAGCGCAAGCAGCGGCTCGACGCCCGCCGCATCCCGCCGGGGAAGCACGGCATGGACCCCGGGAGCACGCTGGTCCAGCAGCCAGGAGATGGCTTCCGGACCGATCCTCGGGAGGTCGCAGGCGACGACCATCCAGGTGGCCGCCGGAGCCCACCGGAGCGCGCCCAGTATCCCTGACAGCGGTCCGCCGAGACCGGGAGGGTCCGGAAGACACGGCAATTCCCGGCAGGAAGCGGGGAGATCCCCGCTGCCGAGCAGGACCACCCCGTCCACCAGCGGAGACAGCGTCTCGACCGCGTGTTCGACGAAGGTCCGCCCATCGACGCGCAGGAGGTGCTTGGGACGCCCCATCCTTCGGCTGCCGCCACCGATGAGCACGCCGGCATGGACGGGAGGTCTCCGCCAGGCGGTCGGAAGCCACGAATCCAGCAGATGCAAGAACGCGGAAGGCCGGTCGGAGTCCCATGGGAGATCGTGGAGGATCTCCGTGACTTCCGGAGGAGGATCGTCCCCGGCTTCATTCCGAAGCCAGACCTTGGGCAGCGGAGTTCCCTTGTGCCCCTCCACAAGGACGAGGTCGTACTCGCCGAGAAGCGCGGCCACCACCGAGGGCAGCTCTCCCCCGGCGGGAGCATGCCGACGGATGAGCGACTGGCCCGGCGCATGGAGGACAACATCGGCACCCGCCCGGAAGAGGCGATCCGAGTCCTTCCCCCGCGGATCCACCTTCAGGCCGTGGGCATCGTGCTTGAGCGCCGCCACGGACAGCCCGCGAGCAGTGATCTCCGGAATCACGCGGTCCAGAAGCGTCGTCTTCCCGGATCCGCTCCACCCGCAGACGGCGAGAACCGGCCCCGCCGGAGTCGGGAAGACAGAGGCTGAATTCGGTGAAGTAGGCATCATGGGGGCAGAATAGCCCATCCAGCGGGATTTCGCCCGATGCAATCTCCGCGCAGGGCCGGAGCCCCCCGCGAGGGATAGGAGATGCCGGGCAACACCAGGGTATTTTTGCAAAGCGTCGGGTAAAAATGTCAGTTTTGGCTTGTCACTTTCAGTAATATGGCCACCAAGGGCCGGTTCTCTGGCCCTTGCGTTCCGGTTCCCGAGAGGGACCGTCGAGGAATCGCCCTTCGTGGCATCAGGGGACCCCCGGTTCGGGAACGAAACTGGCACGATCCTCGCGGAGTCCGGGACCGTCCGGCGGACCCGAGCGTCCGCCTCTGCCCGGAGAGATCCGGGTACACGAGCCATCCGGGCATCGCCCGGTCCTGAAAGGCGGCGATGAATATGCACAAATACTCGAAGATCGGAACGCTCGCCGGTCTGTGGGCCGCGCTCCTTCTGGTTCCGGTGGGGAGTGCTCGCGCAGAGTTGATCCCCTCGCTGAACATCCGGGAGATCCTCACAGACGGAGAGCCGGAAGCCCCTGCCGGGGCGTTCCTCGACCGGGCGGCCATTCCCGCCACGGACGGAACTGACCGCTCCGCGCGCCCGAGGGTGAATCAGACACCCGCACCGCGCGCCACGGCGAAGGACCGCTGGGTCCGTATCGCCTGCCAGATCCTTGTCCGACTCCCGAGATCGTGATCCCTCCACCCTTCGAACCGGAGCCGTACTCATGGTTATAGCCGGCATCACGGAGTCCGGGATCCTGCGGGACCGGATTCAAGAAACGCTTGTCCGGGGCGAGTTCGCCATCGCGGCAGAAGCCCTGAAGGAACTCCTTACAGACCACGACATCACGGAAGACGCTCGACACGACGCACTGCTCCAACTGGCGCTGTGCCATGCCATTCTTGCGGACCGCGCAGGATTCCGGGAGACGAGCGATGACCTCGTCCGGAGGATCGACCGCGACGGAGTGGCGGGTGTCGCCCTGGACGCCATGACGGGCTGGGATGCAAGCCACGGCGGAGATCCCGAAGAGTGCGTCCGGGCTTGCACCGAAAGCCTCGCAAGACTCCGCGCCCTGGGAACCGACCGGTGGATTCCGGAGACGGCCCGCTGGCTGGGGCATGCGCTTCAGTCGCAGGGGCGGACCCGGCCGGCCATTCAAGCCATGTACGAGTCGCTCGGGGCTGCGGAACGACTCGGCGAAGCGCGGAATATCGCGCTGGCCAAGCTGGGACTCGCACGCATCCACCGTATCCGCGCGCACTACGCGGAAGCGCTCGCACTTCGCCTGGAGGCTTATGAGGGCTTCGCGGAGTTGGGGGCACCGTCCATGGTGGCCCGGATCGCGCTCGACATTTCGGTGGTGGCGCGTCTGACCGGAGACCTCTCCGCCGCGCAGGAGTACAGCGGGCGCGCCGTGGCACTGGCAGAGGAGTCGGCGTGGCGCGGCGTTCTCTTCTGCCGCATTTCCCGTGCACGGATCCTGTTCCAGCTCGGAAGAGCCTCCGAGGCGGAGGCCCTCTGGAGATCCGTACTCTCGGACCCGGATCCGGAAACCGACCCGCACGCCACAGCCCTCGCGCATGAAGACCTGGGAGACCTGCTCTCGCATCGGAAGGACTACCCGGGCGCTGCGGACCACTATCGGCAGGCGTGGGAGTCTGTGCGGGAGACCTCCCCCGGCGGGGAAGTCGCTGGAGAGCTGGCGTGGAGAATCGGGCTGAACCGACTCCGGCTTGGAGAGCCCGCCGACGCGGAGCGTTGGGTCCGCAAGGGACTGGACATCTGCGGAAGCAACGGGGACACCAAAGAGGAAGCGCTCACAATCCGCGCGTACGGAATCGTCCTGTGTGCGAGGGGGCGCCGCCGAGCGGGACACGACCGGTTGCGTGCGGCACTGCGTCGTCTGAGGAGCATTCATGTTCCGTTTGAGGTGGGACGGACACTCCTGGAGATCGCCCGGGCGCTGGGAGAAGAGAACCGGCCCGATCGTGCCCGGCGCTGCCTGGCATCCGCCGGAGAGGTGCTGGGAGAGCTCAACAGCCCGCTGGGAGCCGCGCTCCTTGAGGCGGCGACCCGGTCCGCCGAAGAGGAAGACCCGGCATCGCTGACGCTTCACGAAAGGGTGACAGAGGACATTCTGGAACTCCACGACCTCAAAGAAGAACCGGTGGACCGGACCACTCCGATGGCCCGGACGGCGCTGGCCATCCCGTGGCGTTCCCGTCGCTTCCGGTCCGCTCTGGACCGGGCGTGTCACTATGCGAAGAGCTCCAGGCCGGTGCTCATTCTGGGTGAAAGCGGCGCGGGGAAGACCTCCTTCGCGGAGATTCTCCACCGGTCCGGCAGTTCGCCGGAGGAACCGTTTCTGGTGGTGAACTGCGCATCTCTGCCGGAGACGCTCCAGGAGTCGGAACTGTTCGGCCATGTGCGCGGAGCCTTCACCGGAGCGGAAGCGGAGAAGCCCGGACTCATTCGGGCGGCCAGAAGCGGCACGGTCTTCCTCGACGAAATCGACAAGGCATCCTCCTCCATGCAGGCGAACCTCCTGCATGTGCTGGACCGGCACGAGGTCCGGCCCGTGGGAGGACACCGTTCATTCCCCGCGAACGCGCGCTTCGTCTTCGCGACGAATCGGAACCTCCACGAACTGGCGATGCATGGGGAGTTCCTCCCGGACCTCGCCTACCGCCTCGGTGGACTCTGCGTGGCGGTGCCCGCACTCAGGGAACGGAGGGAGGACTTCGATCTTCTTCTCGCGCTGGCCCTGCGCGTGGTCCGGAGCACCGAGGGCTCTCCCCCGAGGGAGATCTCCGTGGAGGGGAGAAACCTGCTTTCGACCTATTCCTGGCCGGGGAACATCCGGGAGCTGTTCAGCCTGATTCACTCGGCGGCGCTCCTCACCCCGGACAGCCGGACGGAGATCGGGACAAAGGAGATCGAATACGCCGCCGGATCCACCCGCTTCAGTGGGCACTTGAACCAGGCCCAGTCCCCGGAGGATCTCCCTGCGCGGCTTACCACTTACGAAAAGGAGGAGATCCTGCAAGCGCTCAGACTGGACGGAGGAAGTCAGCACCGGGCCGCGCGGAGGCTGGGGATTTCGCGGAGGTCCCTGAACAAGAGACTGCACCGCTTCGGACTGCTGGATCAGATCCGGGAGGAAGGCCTGACCCGTGGGGGGTTCCGCGAGCGTGGCAAGGTCTATGTCACTGGAGGAGGCGGCTTGGAGTAGCCGAGGCGCCTCCGGATCAGGGAGTGGTGCGTGCTTCCCACCAAGCGAGGGCGCGCGTGTAGGCGTCGTCCGTGTCGAGGTTGTGGTGGATGCCGGGGTCAGCTACCGGCACTTCCACCCGAAGGACTCCGGGCGCCGCCATCGCGGTTCGCAGGCTGGCGTCCGGCGGCTGAGCGTGGAGGGTCGCGCAGAAGGCAGCCCCCAGGATCACGGGGTGTCCACAGCCGCCGTCGGCTCGCGGGATGACCACCCAGGGTGTGGCGGCGTGCCCCTCCGCATCCGGCAGGGGGCGCGCGACGAGAAGCGCGGCCAGCGTGTTGGTAGAGGCCAGCGGACGATCCACCGGCCAGAGAACCACATCCGCGGCGGGCGGTGCCAGGGCCATCCCGGCGAGGATGCTCCCCATGCGACCCGCCGCCGGGTTCGGGTTGCGGACAAAGGCGAAGGGCGCGGGATCGACGGCCAGGGTGGCATCCGCGTCACTTCCCGTGACCACCGCCCCCGACCGCACGCCGGCCGCCTCCAACGAGTCGAGCACGAGCCTCATCGCTGACCGATCGCCAAACTCCAGAAGCGCCTTCGGCCTGCCCAGTCGCCGCGACGCCCCCCCCGCCAGCACCAGAGCCACGGGGGGCGGCGTCACCACACCGACTCGACCGTGTCCCGCAACGATGCCGCGGTGATCGCCTGGTGGCTGGCGTGCCAGATGGCCTCCTCGTCCTGGAACACGATCGCCTGGGGCGACTCATGGCGAACACCGGTTCGCTCCGCCACGGCCGCGGAGACAGGGCGCGCGTTCTGGATCTCGATCACTGCGGCGAACAGCATCGTTTCTCCCTCGGAGTCGATGCTCTCCAGGAATGCATGAAACTCCGCGAAGGCGGCGTCCGAGACGGGACAGGTCACGCTGTGTTTGAAGAGAAGGGCGATCCTGTCGCGGGATTCCGCAAGGAGGGAGTCAATCTCAGCCACTGTCGTGAGAAGAACCGGGTCGATCATCACCTCTCCAGTCGTTCGGGGTGGAAGTCGTACGGGGAATCGCTCCGTGCTACTCGGAACTTCGGGGATTGTGTACCTTTCCGGGTCCGTCAGGCAACCGTCCCCGGCCCCCGGCCCCCGGCCGACTTTCCAGGAGTTCAAAATGTCCTGCAAGACCTTCGGCCGGGCCACCCCGGCATTCTTCGCGCTGCTCTGTCTGCTTATCATGCCCGGCGCCGCCGCGGCCGGGGAGGGGGAGGGATCGGAACACCCCCACGCACACGCCCATCACGCCGAGGCTGCGGGGGAACCACAAGGTCTCCATTTCGACGGGGAGGATCACCTGACGGGTGTCGTTCAGTTGACCTTCGGAGGTCAAAACGCCGAGGCCTACTGGGCTCCGGACAGCAAGCGCCTCATCTATCAGGCCACGCCGCAGGACGAGGGCTGCGACCAGATCTTCGTCATGAACGCGGACGGTTCAGGGAACGCGCTCGTCTCCACCGGTCTCGGGCGGACGACCTGCTCCTATTTCATCCCGGGAACGGATCGCATCATCTTCTCATCCACGCACGCGGCTTCGAAGGAGTGCCCGCCTCCACCGGACTTCTCTCGCGGCTATGTCTGGCCCATTTACTCCGGGTACGACATCTACACGGCCAGGGACGACGGGTCGGATCTCGTCCGCATCACTGATTCGGGAGTCTACGACGCGGAAGCCACGCTCTCTCCGGACGGTGAGTGGGTACTCTTCACTTCCACGCGCGACGGCGACCTCGACATCTACCGGATGCGCCCTGACGGGTCCGAGGTCCTCAGACTCACCGACGATCCCGGCTACGACGGCGGCCCCTTCTTCTCACCCGACGGATCGAAGATCTGCTACCGCGCAAGCCGTCCGACAGGGGAAGCACTCGAAGACTACCAGCGCCTCCTCCGCGAAGGACTCATTCGCCCGGGCCAGTTGGACATCTACTGGATGAATGCGGATGGAACCGACAAGACGCGGGTCACCGACAGCGGAGCCGCGAACTTCTGCCCCTTCTTCACGCCGGATGGAGAACGCATCATCTTCTCCTCCAATCTGGGAGATCCGCAGGGGCGAAACTTCGATCTCTATCTCGTCAATCTGGACGGATCCGGCCTGGAACGGGTCACATTCTGCCCTTCCTTCGATGCGTTCCCGATGTTCAGCCCGGACGGGAAACGACTGGCGTTCGCGTCGAATCGCAACGGCAGCGTGATGGGAGAGACGAATGTCTTCGTGGCGAACTGGGCCGACTGACCCGGTCGCGTTGTGGAGAGAGCCGGTCGCAGAGGCCAGCCTCTCCACAACTTACTGGATGTACCCGAGGGCGCGGAGGCGCTCCACTTCCGCGTCGGCGGCCCCGCGCGTGTCCGCCGACACTTCCCCGCCCGCCCCTCCCGCGCGCTCCCAGGTCGAAACGCTCCGCACCGAATACTCGGCGGCAAAGTCCGGGCTCAGCAGATCCATCCGGGGCCGCGCTTCCAGATCCTCCGCAACGGGAAGCCCCACAAGCGCCGCCACCGTCGGGGCCACCTCGTAGATGTCCAGCGTGCCACGCACGGCAGAGGGTTCCGTCGCGCCCCCCGCCAGAATGGCGAACCCGTCCGGCGCGCGAGAGTGCGCATAACGCGACTCATACCCGTGGTCGGAGAGCATGAGAACCACCGCATCCTCGGGGACGGCCGCCAGCACATCACCCACCACTTCGTCCATGAACTCATGGTATCGATCGATGGCCGGGCGCAGGCGCAGCGCGGCATCCCCGTCCACGGTCCCCTCCTTCGTGCGGAGTCCCCATGTCAGATGGTGAGTCAGATCGACCGCGCGGAAGTAGGTCCCGAACAGTCGCCATTTTGCATCTCGAGCCAGGAGGTCCACCGTCACATCGCGCGTGGTCAAGTCCCGCGCGATGTTGTGCCGGAGTTCCGTCACGAACTCCGGGTGTCCTTCTTCCCATGCGCTCATGCCCGCCTCGTCGAGGCCGGTGGTGTCGTAGAATCGGCGAACCGTCTCCACCGGCACCTCGTCCGGCGTGAGGCGGAACTTCGCCAGCGGCGCTTCCAACGCCTCGGGCAGTACCAGGCCCGTCAGCGGAACTCCGCCATACACCGGTAGGTGAAACCGGTCCGACACCGTCACGCCCTCCAGCGGTCTCGCGGGCCAGGTGACATACCACTCCACGAGATTCGTGCGAACGCCCGCCTCGGAAGCCGCCTCAAACACGGAGGTCGCATCGAGATGATCGCTCCGGTACGGCTCCACCCTCAGCAGGCGGCGGCCATTCAGCGCGCGGAAGAAGACGCCCGTCGTCTTCGTCAAGAAGGCGGTGCGCCGAAGCGACCTCGGCAACCGGGTGCCTCCGGGAAGCCGGGTCTGTACGACATCGTGAATGGAGTGATGGAAACGCGTCTTCCCCGTGGCCACCGAAGTCCAGATCACCGGCGAGAAGGTCGGGCGAATCGTCCGCAGGTCAAAGGTGCGTCCGCGCGACACAAGCGCCGCAAGATTCGGAAGTTTCCCCGCCTCCATCAACGGATCCAGCACGGCCCATGTCGCCCCGTCGAACCCAAAGACGACGACGCGCTGTCCGGTGTCCGCTGCTCTCAGGCGATCCGTCTCCGGGCGCGGAACGCTTCTCTCCGCTTCCGCCACCGGGCGAGCCATCACGACCTGCACCACGCCCGCCAGAACAATCAGGCCCGCCGTTCCGCGCACGATGCGTCGCCCGGACGATCCTCGCTTCCGGAAGAGAAGCGCCACGGCGACCGCTGCGACCAGCAGCAGCAACACGATCCCCAGCGACACGGCCGTTCCGGCGAAGTCTCTCGGCAGCGCGTTCATTCGCTCGCGATACCAGGTGAGCCAGTGGACGGCCAGAAGTGCCGCGACCGGAAGTGCCGACGAGAGCACGCCTGCGCCATCTCTGGAAATGCGCGCTCCAAGGGCCGCCCCCAGCGCGCAAGCCGCGACCGCCACGCCCAGGTGCATGGCGAAGAACACAATCCCCAGCACTCCATGTCCGGGATCCCAGGGAAGCAGGTGGTTTCGTCGCGCGAAGAAGGCCAGTTCCAGAAGCGCGTAGCCCGCCGCCCCGGTGATGGCGGCAATCAGTCCGGCTCGAAACGCTCGCAGGAAGCCGCCCATCAGACGTTGAACCGGAACACGACGCAGTCCCCGTCGCGCATGACATAGTCCCGGCCTTCCAGGCGAAACTTCCCCGCATCCTTGGCGGCGGCCCATGTTCCGGCAGCCTTGAACTCCTCGAATGGCTCAATCTCCGCCCGGATGAAGCCCCGCGAAATGTCCGAGTGAATCTTCCCCGCCGCCTCCACCGCGCTGGATCCTTTCGGTAGCGTCCATGCCTTGCACTCGTCCTCGCCGAATGTGAAGAACGAGATGAGTGAGAGAAGGTCGAAGCATGTACGGATCACACGACCCCGACTGGCCTCCGCAATACCCAGATCTTCCAGAAACGCGCCCGCCTCTTCCTCATCCATCCGTGCAATCTCCGACTCGATCTGCGCGGATACCGCCAGATACTCCCTCCCCGTTTCCGACGCAAGTTGCCGAAGACCCGCGTCGGCACTTCCTCCGCCCGGTTCCTCCTCACCCACATTCCCGACGAGAATCTGCGGCTTCGCGGAGAGAAACGCGAAACCCTTCAGCCGAAGCATCTCCCTACGATCAAGCCCGAGGCATCGGATCGCGGTGCCCTCTTCCAGTCCGTCACGAACTCGACCGAGTACGGCTTCTTCCTCCGCCAGTTCGGGCGTCGAGAGGCCCTTGCTCCGATCCGACTCCAGCCGCTTCAACCGGTTCTCCGCAACCGCCAGATCGGCAAGCAGAAACTCCGCGTCCAGATCCTGTGCATCCCGCACCGCATCCACGGAACCGGATGGCGACGGCACCGAATCGTCCGGAAACACGCGCACGACCTGAAGAAGCGCCTCCACCGTCCGGAGGTCAGAGATCAGGCTCGCCGCACCGCGTGCGGAGTCGCCGGGCCGCACACCCGGTGCATCCAGAAAGTCCACCGACGCGGGGGTCCGCTTCTTTGGAGAGTACACTCCTGCCAACCATCCGAGACGCTCGTCAGGAACGAGCACCCGCCCCTGATTGATCTCCGCCCGGCCCGAGCCGAATCGACCCGTCTCGGCCGCCCCGCGAGTCAGCGCATTGAAGAGCGTGGACTTCCCTGAGGAAGGAAGCCCGACTATCCCGATATTCACCACCATCCCCCTTGATTCGGCGCATCATAGAGGGTCAAACCGACAGCGGCAAGCGTCCCCGCCGTATGCCGACCCCGCGCACGCGTGCTAGCCTGCCGTCATCGGTCCCCTGAACTTCCGGAGAGATTGCCATGCTCGCTCACATTGCCCGTGCCGCGCTTCCCCTACTCCTCGTCGCGGCTGGTCTCGCAACACCGACCGCCGCCGGGAACCCTTCCCCGGCTTTCCGGGAAGTCGTCCTCGACAACGGTCTCACGCTGCTTCTCTCTCCGGGGAACGCGCATCCGGTCATCGCCCTCTCGGGGTTTGTCACCACAGGGGGACGCACCGAAGACGAGTACTATCAGGGATCTCTGCACTACATCGAACATCTCGTCTTCAAGGGCGGAACCCCCAACCTCCCGCCGACCATGTATCGAAAAGAAATGAGCCTGCTCGGTCGCGAGGCCGGAGGGTGGACCTGGGACGACGAGATCAACTTCGGATTCGAAACGCCGAAGGAGAACTTCGCCGAGGCTCTCTCCCTCTACCGGGAAGCACTCCTGGACCTCAAGTTCGAAGAAGAGTGGTTCGAAGACGAGAAGCGCGTGGTTCTGCAGGAGATGTTCCGAGGACAGGAACAGCCCGAACGGATGGTGGACCACGCATGGAGCGAGCTGGCGTTCACGGCGCACCCCTACGGGCGGCCCGTGATCGGAACGGAGAAGGCCATCCGCGAACTGGAGATGCACGCAACCGAGGCCTACTACCGCGAGCGCTTCACGCCCAACCACATGATCCTCTCCATTGCCGGAGACTTCGACCCGGACCGGATGGTGGAACTCGTGCGGGAGGAATGGAGTGGCCGGGAACCCGGTCCGTCGAGCTTCGAGCTGGGGGTCATGGAGCCGGAGATCCGCGGCCCGCGCTCCCGCGAGGAGTTCGTCCCGCAGGCCACCCGGGCCACTGTCCTCACGGGCGTGGTCACGCGCGAAGGCCCCGACGACACGGCAGCACTCACCATGCTGGCCGCACTCATGAACCACCCGGTGTGGGGACTCCAGCAACCGCTCATCGATCAGGAGAAATGGGTGACCTCCGCGCAAGCCAGTCACTACTTCATGCGCGACTACGGTGCCTTCCAGATCACGGCCCGCCTGGACCCGGAGCGCGGGCCCGCCGTGCGTGCCTTCCTCCAGGACTATCTGGTCGGGTTCAATCCGAGCGCCATTCCATCCACCATTTTCGAAGATGTGCGGCGCGGACTCCTCGCGCAGGAAGCGCGGGAACGAGCGACCTATGCCGACCGTGCCGAGCGACTCGGCTTTCTCGCCAGCCGCCTCGGCACGAAACGCGCGAACCGCTGGGTGCGGATGCTGTCGCTGGTCACGCCCGATGAAGTGGCGGAAGCCGCCGCCCGGCACATCAGCCCCCGAAAGCTCGTGACGGTCACGGTCTACCCGGAAGGCTTCGACCCGTCGACCGCCCTCCCCGGCCCGATTGCCACCGCCGGTGCCGAGGACACACCGCAGCCTTCCCTCCAGCGACCCGGGTTGCTGAAGCCGCCACCCGTCGATCCGCTCGCCTTCGAGGAGACCGGTCGCGAAGACGGGATCGTGCGGTTTCGATTCTCCAACGGTCTTCGCCTTCTGGTGAGTCCGTCCGACGCGTCGCGTGTTCTCGCAGCTAGCGCACGCATCCTCGGCGGGCAGTGGGTGGAACCCGCTTCGCAGGCCGGCATCAACCGGTTCGTCTCCGAACTCGGCCTCCGCGCAACACGCTCCTTTGATCAGAGCGAACTTGGTCAACTCCTCGGCTCACTCGCCATGACGGCGACGGCGCACGCATCCATCGGAAGCCGGGCCAACACATCGCGGAATGTGGACTACCGCGACTCCGCGGGGCGCCACCTCCGGGGAACGGCGGACACCTGGCGCGAAGCTCTCACCATCCTCAAGGAGACGACCTTCTTCCCTCAGTTCGACCCGAAGGAGATGTCCAAGGTTCGGGAAGACCTCCTCACCGAAATCCGCACCCTTCCGGAGAACAACCTCGAGTACATCAAGCAGCAGTTCTATGTGAGTGCTTTCGAAGGCCACCCCTACGGTCGGCCTACGGTCGGGACGGAGGAGTCCATCTCCGCCATTTCTTCCGATGATCTCGCGGCGTTCCACAAGGCCCACTGGACCGCGGATCGGGTCGTGGTCACCCTCGTGGGCGATGTCGATCCGCACCACGCCGCCGAGTGGCTGGCCTCGCACTGGGCGGATGTTCCGAATCGGCGCGCCGGTCCGCTCCCTCCCGCTGAGACCGTGGACTGGGCACCTTCGCCGGAGACGAAGGTGATTCCGCTCGGCAAGGACTACTGGACCGTGAACTGGGGCCGCCCGGGCGCACTGTGGACCGATGCGGATCAGATTCCGTCCCGCGTGCTGAGCCGGATGGCGGGGAACGATCACTTCTACAAGTATGTCTATGGCGAAGGCGTTTCGTACCGGAGCTGGATTCGCTTCTGGGAGGCCCGTGGCCCGGGCATGTGGATCATCGAGAATGATGTGAAGCGCGAACGCTTCGACGAGATTCTCGCGATGTTTGAGGAGGATCTCGTGCGGTACTCCGAAGAAGGCCTGCCGCGGAAAAACTTTGAAGACGCCGTCATGCGACTGATCAACTCCCATGTTCTGTCCCGACAGGACAACGCGGTGCTCGCCTGGCGGCTCGCGGTTGCGGAGGGAAACGGCGGTTTCGAATCCTACACCCGCGCCCCGGAGAATCTGCGCGCGGTCACATTCCAGCAGGTATCGTCGCTGGCGGCAGAGGTGTTCGCTCCGTCGGCGATTCTCAGGATGGTCCAGCAGTAGGGCGCCGACAGAGGCTTCGCCGGAAGGAGACCGAGAGCGCCACCAGCGCGACGAGCGCCGTCAAGGCGGAGATGCACCGCGCGGTTCGGCGCGCGGATCGCGGGTGCAGGCGAACGGAAACTTCCCGCCACTCTCCGGCGGGGAGGTCAAACGCGACGAAACCCGAGCCCTGCACCGGGCGGACAGGAACGGCGCGACCCCGATCGACCCCCTCCCACCCGGGGTAGAAGTACTCCCGCAGGACAACCGTGGCCGGACCGGTCGTCTCGATCTCCATTGTCCACCGTGCCGCGAGTCTCTCCACTTTGCGGAGTCGCGCCCGGCCGTCAATCCACACGCCATCGTGAAAGGGAGGCTCGGTGGAAGCGGTGACCCAGACGGGAAGATACTCGTCCGCGGAGGTGGCGGTAAAATCGCCCGATCGGTACGCGACGGGATCAAGCAGGCGCGGCGTGAGATCCAGCGGCGCGACCGGTCGGGACAGATCCTGCGCCACCACTACCGTCCCGCAGCACACGACCCCGCACACCGCCACGCGCAGGCGCGGTCGCCCGGAGAGGAGTCCCGCCAGCCCTGCGGCGCCCAGCAGTGCCGCACCCAGAGACGCCAGCGAAAGAAACCGCCACGGGAAGCCCACATACGACAGCAGCGGAACACTTCCGTAAAGCGGACGGGAGAGAGGCGTCGCCATCACAACTCCCGCCAGCAGAAGTGCCGCCCCGAGGGCGACCACCAGACGCCGCCCCGCGTCCGCTTGCCGTAGCGCAAGAAGCGCCGTCGGAAGCACCACCAGCGCAGCGCCCAGCCCAAAGGCCATCTCCTCCGCGCTCCCGGGGACAAAAACCCGCTCCGCCCCCTCCCACTTCAGGAGGTCGGCGAATCCCACGAAGTTCCGATTCACATCGAAGATCCCGCTGCGAAGTGCATCCAGGCGCACCCACGCTCGCTCGGCAAGCGCGGGAACCCAGAAGAACGCGGACAGAAGAAGTGCCACGACCCCGGCCAGCACGGTTGCGGCGAAACGCCGGCCCCGCTCCGGACCCGCCGGTGCGAGAGCGACCATTGTGGCAATCGCCAGTGCCCCCCCCGCAAGAAGCCCGGCCACATTGTGAGTCAACGCAACCGCCGCCACCCATCCCGCCGCGGAGAGAATCGCCCGAGTCCCGGAGGCTTCGCCCAGAGCCAGGCGAATCACGGCGCGAATCGCCCACGGCAGGATCCCCAGCGCCAGGTACTCGGCAAGGTCACCGCGAACCCAGAGGTCGCGCAGAAGATACGGCGCGTGCGTGTAGAGCGATGCCGCGACCAGCGCGCACGGCGATCCACACCCCATGCGCGCAAGACGGTACGCACCCACCGTGCCGAGAAGTGCGGCCAGAATCGTGACGGCCTTCAGCCCGCCCGCCACACCCAGCCCCGCTTTCGCCAGCGCGGCCGCCGCGAAAAAGAGCCCGGGCGCGTAGAAGGAAAGAAACGGGTACCCGCGCCCCCCCGCGAGATCCGGGAACCAGCGCGCGGAGGGCATTCCGTCCTCCCAGCACTGAAGAACTTCCACGACTCGCGCCGGGTATGACGCGGCTTCATGGGACTCAAACCAGCTGGCCGCAAACAGGCCGCGTACCGCCAGGCACGCCACCACGCCCAGCAGAAGAGCGCGAAGAAGCCGCTCGGACGATGGGCGGCGGAGCACCTACATCCCCTGCTTCGGTGCGCGAAGCTCCGGGGGGACGGCCGCCACCACTTCCAGCGCCACGTCGATCTTCCCGAAGGGCGGCATGACATAGACCCCCTGCACCATCGGCGCGCATTCCCGAAGCGCTTCCTTCGCGATCGCGATGCCCTCCTCCCGGCCCTCCGCTCCCGTCGGCGCTGCCTTCATTCGATCGAGGATCGACCGCGGCACTTCCATCCCGGGAACCTCGTTCGACAGGAACTCGGCATTCCGGTGGCTTCTGAGCGGGAGAATGCCCGCCAGCGTCGGAATCCGGCAGTGCTCCGTTCGGCGGATGAACCGCTCCAGCACCGACACATCGTAGACCGGTTGGGTCAGCGCGTACTCGGCTCCAGCTTCCACTTTGTACTCAAACCGCCGGACCTCCTCGTCGAGATTCACGGCCGCGGGATTCACACCCACACCCAGATGCAGCGCGGTGGGCTGGCTCATGGGGTTCCCCGCAATGTCCTGCCCGTGGTTCAACCGACCGGCAATCTGAAGCAGCCCGATGGAATCCACATCGAAGACCGCCGTGGCGTCCGGGTAGTCGCCCATCTTCGGGGGGTCTCCCGTAACGATGAGGAGATTCCGAATCCCGAGCGGCCCCGCTCCGAGCAGGTCCGACTGCATCCCCAGCAGGTTCCGGTCGCGGCAGCAGTAGTGGAGGATGACCTCGATGCCGGTCTCCTGCCCCGCCAGCACGGCCAGCGCGAGAGAACTCATGCGTGCACTCGCCCGGGGGCCGTCCGGGATGTTCACGGCATCCACGCCCGCCTCTTCCAGAAGGCGGATGCGCTCCAGCACGCGGGCCGGATCCGGACCGCGCGGCGGCGACACCTCCACGGAGACGGCGAAACGGCCACTCGCAAGAGCCTCCGCAAAGGCCGACTTCGCACGACTCGGTACCGCCTTCGCCTCCGGGAGCACCTTGGGCGAAAGACGCACCGGCGTTCGCGCGGGCTCAAGCGCAGCCGTCTTGCGCGGAATCGCCCGGGCAGCCGCGGCCACCGCACGAATGTGGTCCGGGGTGGTACCACAGCACCCGCCCACGATCTTCGCGCCCGCCTGGAAGAACCGGCGCGCATACTTGGCGAAGTAATCCGGAGAGGACAGGTACAGGTACCGCCCTTCCACAAGGCGCGGCATCCCCGCATTCGGCATGACGGACAGCGGCCGTGCGGTGTACTCCCGAACGACCTCCAGCGCCTTCAGCATCGGACGAGGGCCGACCGAGCAGTTGAGCCCCACCACATCGGCGCCCCACTCCTCGAGCCTGGCGGCAACCTGCGCCGCGGGATCCCCCAGCGCGGTCGCGTTCTCCTCGGTGAGGGTCATCTGCGCGACCAGGGGGAGATCGGTCGCCTCCCGCGCTCCCCGGATGGCTTCGCGCATCTCCTCCAGCCGATGGAATGTCTCCATGATGAGAAAATCGGCACCCCCTTCCGCGAGCGCCTCCGCCTGGTCCCGGAAACCAGCGCGCGCCTCTTCAAAGGCGATGCGCCCGATCGGTTCAATGGGAACACCCAAAGGCCCGATCGCACCAGCGACCAGGACTTCCTCGCCCGCCGCCTCTCTCGCAATCTCCGCTCCCTGCCGGTTGATCTCGGGGACGCGATCGCCCAATCCGTGGGGTTCCAGCTTGAAGGTGTTTGCGCCGAAGGTGTTGGTCTCCAGAAAGTCCGCCCCGGCCTCGACATAGCCGGAGTGAACGCCGCGCACGAGATCCGGTTCCGTCAGGTTGAGCTCGTCGAAGCAGCGGTTGATGTAGACACCCTTGGCGTAGAGCATGGTGCCCATCGCCCCGTCTCCAACAAGGACGCCCCGGGAGAGCCGTTCCAGCAAGTGACGACCGGCCATTCTTCTCCAACCTCCCCTGGAAACGGCGAAGGGTAGCCCGGCGGCCGATCGCAGGGCCAACAGAAAGGTGGTGTTGCGAGGAGGTGGTGTCTTCCTTGCGATCCCTCCGGAGCTCTCCTTCCCGCTCACTTCCGGTTGGTTGTGTTCCGAAGATTGTTGTTTTTCCCTCGCAGGCACCGGTCACCTCTCAACACTGGGTAACTGGTGGCTGCAGTGGTAGTTACGCCCCCGGGGCAGACGACGGGCCCGCCTGATCTTCGCCCTGGAGGGACGCTGCCAGGAGGCGATTTGCGCATCTTCGGCCTACGGAGCGCTGTTTCCCAGAAGACCGGGCTCCTTTCAGCGCCCGGCACCGGCGGCCTTTCTGCAGCCATCCCGCCCGGACGCCCGCCTCCCGGAGGGGCAAGCTGTTGAGCCATGCCAGGATCCGCAGCTGAATGAGGGAAGGGCAAGGCGCACGCTCGATGTCGGGCGTGCGAGCCAGCGCGTGAACCCCAACAACAATCACCGCAACACCACCCAAGAGAAAGGGACCGGAGGTTCCGGGGGGGTCCTCCCCGGGTTCCGGTCCCTGACCTTGTCCCATGTCCCAATTCGAGCCTGGCACTTCCCCTTCGGCACCGCCCGAGAGCCTCAACTCAGGCGGCGTCGGAGGAAATACCCCGGTCAGCCCGGGAGGTTCCCCGGAAAAACAGCGCCCTGGAAAAAACTCCAAAGTGGCTCTTAATCCGGCTCTGGACCGCCTGGTCCACTAGCGCCGCAGAACGATCCTGGCCGTGGCCTCTTCCCCGGCCGAAGTCCGACCGCTGAGGAAGTACACGCCGGGTGAGACGGGCTGGCCGGAGAAATCCCGGCCGTTCCAGTAGAACTCCCCCTCGCCTGCGGCAAACGACCCGCGGCCCGGGACCGCAACCCGACGACCGGAGGCATCGTACACCGTGAAGAGAACCGTCCCCGCTCGCGGAAGGTGAAACCGTGCTCGAGCCGGCCCCGTCGCGGGGTTGGGCGCAACCACCATTCGGAATCGATCCGCCGGAAAGAGAACACCATCCGGGACAGAAGTCGATCCGCCCTGGCTGGACATCCGCGCCCGGTACCTGTAGACATGCGCCTCGTAGCCGTCGAAATCATCGACCAGCGTGCGATTGGACATGGGGAGCGTCCGGTCTTCATTCAGGACCGTCACCCCACCGACCCCCGCATTCGGAAGGTGGATCCGCGCCGACCCCACAAAACCGTTCCGGGCCACCGCAAAGAGCGTGACCATTCCGTCGGGACCGCGCTTGGCTCGCACTTCCACCGCCGGTTCCTCACTCCACGCTCCGGCTTCATCTTCGGAGAGGAGCACATCGTACAGGTCGCTGACCTCACCCATCACCTGCTCCACCACCGGCCATGTGGGCGGCCCCCCACCCAGGAAGTGAGTCCAGGACCAGCCCGCCCAGAAAATCCCCGTCGCCCCGTGAACAACCGAGGTGTACGCCTGCCACCGGGCCTCCTTCAGCGGGATATTCTTGAACGCCTGCACGATCACCCAGAGCGGCTGACCCGCCTGATTGAGTTCGCCGAGGAAGATGTCCGCCGTCACCGGCAGCCGGTCGAGTCTGCACGCGGGAAAATCAATGACATTGTACGAACTGCATGTCCCCTCCCCTCCCGGGAACGGGTACGCGGCATACATCACAATGTCGGTCGCATCCATGTACGTACTCACATCGGCCTTCCACAAATCCCGGTCTCCGGAGAGGTGAACCGGGGCGAAGTTCATTGCCACGGGTCGATCCGGCAGAACGCTCTTCAGCTGGTCGTAGGTGTCGTAAATGTGCGCGCGGTCGATGTCGCCGAGCTTGTTCCGTGAAAGCGTCCAGACGGGCTCGTCCCGGTTTGCCACCACAAGCGGTCCCACGCCACGCGAATCCAGACACTGCACAGCCGCGTCCAGAAGTGCGGGTTCGTACATATTCTGATCGACCTCAAGCTCGGGCGTGGAGAGATCGTCCCAGTTCCAGGTATCTCCCGACCCCAGCATGATGTAGTACCCCGTCGCCGCAGCCGAGTCCGCGATGTCCGCACACGATGGAGTGGTGTCCGCATACGCAATCTCAATGTCCCAGACGATGTTTGCCCGGGACCGGCGAATGCGATCGTTCCAGTCTTCGTAGCGATAGGTCGCCAGCTCCACAAGACCCAGCGGGTAGAACGGCTCGCCGTCCACCTCCAGAAGCCCGTCCGTGCGAATGGAGACCGCCGAAGCCGACACGGGAAGGAGGGCGCAGGTTACGAACAAAAGGGCCAGCAGCCACGGCGCCAAGGTCGAAAAGGACCGGGCCGATGCGAACACGGGGGGAAGCCGCATCATAGATACACCTCGGGGACGCGAGGAGAGGTCTGACTGACAGTTCAGTTTTCCATTTTACCGAAACACCCTGGGAATGTGCAAGCGCCTCCCGGGGGGGGTGACCGGATCCGCGGGTGCGGCTTTGTCAATACACGGGAGTCTCCGGGAAATCAGACGGAAATCAGGGAACGCTGGCCCCCTCTCCCTCATTCTGGCAGGAACTGAACGAAACGGACCCGGAACCAACTCTCCCAGAAAGAGGAGGGCCTTCGGGGTCCTCCCAACCAGGACATCCACACACCAGCACATCACCACGAGCGGCCCCGGGTCACAGCGTCGTTTCGTTCGGCTATCTCATCCAGACTCCCGTCTTCTTGCGTCCGTTCTGCTTCCCGCTCGCGTCAGGAAAGAGAAGTCGTTCCACCTGTTCGAGGTTTGCGACCATTCGCCTCAGCGAACGCGGAGTCACCGACCCGCTTTCCAGCGCGTCCAGGATTCGTCCGGCCCCCGCCATGGGGACCCGCGCCAGGAGCGACTTCCCCTTCCTCGTGAGGCGGGTCCCGACCTTCCGCCGGTCGTCCCGGCTCCGGGTTCTCCGGATCAGGCCCAAATCCTCCAGGCGGGCAAAGCGGCTCTGAACCGTGGGTACGGACGATCCCAGCCGACGCGCCATGTCCACCATGGTCATTCCCGGAACGCTCTCCAGAAGCCGCAGGATCACCACGAGCGGGGGCGTCACCTGATGCTGCCGCACCAGGTCCCTGCGGTATGCGTCTCGGCGCTCGCCAAGACGGTCCACGCGGGACACGATATGAAAGAGGTCTGTTTTCATATGGTATGATCTTATGCCGTTCCCATAGGGTCGTCAACCCCTTGTTTCACAAAAAAACGGCGGCCCAATCAGGGTCGCCGCCACGGGTCTCTCTGCCTGCGTAGCTGGGACTTACCAGAGATCCTCGACCGTCTCATTGCCGATCCAGCGCAGATGCCACGGCTCGAAAGCCATGCCTCTTTGCGCCGAACGCTCCCGCGAGAAGCTCACGACGATCCCGTATTCGGCCGCATGGGCCTCGATCCAGCGCCCGGCCGGAGCATCCGCGAGTGTGTCCGTCAGGACCGGGATTCCCGGGGTAGCCACATCCACCGTCGTCCCCAGGTGGTGTTCGCTTCGCCCGGGCGCAGCGACCGATCGCTGCGCGGGATCCCGCCGGAGGCCCGCCGCGTAAAGCGACGCCTGATGGCGGGCGCCTCTCCACGCGGAGAAGATCCGGATCACAATCCCGTCCTTGTCCGCCGCCGCGATCATTCGAGTAAACGCCTCTGCCGCGCCGCGCCGGAGATGGAGCTTCCGCTTCTCGGTTCCCGCGACCTTGAGCGAATCCGCGAGAGGAACAAGATCCGTCGGTTCATAAGTGGGCGGCAGCACGCGCCCGGCGATCATGCCTTCCTTCCCGACTGGAAGATCGCCCCCGGTATCGGTCGGCATCCGGTCGAGAAACGCCGCCGGGACAAAGGCTACCCTGGAGAGTTGGACCCACAGGACGCCGTCGCCCTCAACCTCCGCGAGCGCCACCATGCGCGTGCCGGCCTCCCGGCTTTCGCGCACGGTGCTCCGAAACGAGGGCGCCGAGTAGACGGTTCCGGACACGACGAAGCGCAGCCACTCTCCCGGCTGGGCCGCCTCCGGGAAGATCGTGGGTGCGCGGGGAGCGCAAAGGGCGGGGGAGACCGCAAGCAGCAATGCGGCAACCGCCGCCAGCGTGATGGTCATGGCTGTCCTCCGGAAGGCCGGGTGAAAACGGCACGAGACCGTCCCCACCCGTTGACTCGTCGGGAGAGTCTACCTCAAGAGGAGTACTTTTCGGGATCGTTCCGTCGATTCGGTCTTCGTTCGCACGAAGTACACCCCGGCCGGTGCCGGAACTCCGCCGTCGGTTCGTCCATCCCAGCGAAGCGCGTGCACTCCCGCGTCCGAGGCCCCGTTCCGAAGGAGGCGAACCCGACGCCCTGCCACATCGTAGACCCCTGCGGACAGGTGCCCGTCCGCTGGCATGGTGAACCGGAGCGTCGTGTTCTGCCCGGCCCGGAACGGGTTCGGAAATGCGGGCTCCAGATCGGGATCTACCGCCTCACCGGGAAGCACCGCCACTCCTGTAGCAGGCGCCGCCGTCACCTGATAGATCGTAAAGTCGTCAATCCCCGCCTCCGTAATGGACCCGTCCCCGGTGTCCCGCGCAGTGAAGCGGAATCGCGTCAGGTCGGACGGAGCCACAAAGTCCTCCAACGCGAAGTCCACCACTTCCCACGACGGGTTGGCCAGGTCCGTGTTCTCCACCACCGTCCAGCTGCCGCCTCCGTCCGCCGAAACTTCCGCCGTGAAGAAGTCGGTGGTCGGGTTCGTGGAGTATCCGGACACATACCACCGGTGATAGCGAACGCGCACATCCTGCATTCCAGCCAGAGAGTAGGTGTCCGAAGTGAGGACCGTCTCGCCACCGTCCACATCGCCCCAGCCGACGCTGATCCCGGCCAGAAGGCCCGTGATCCACGCATTCACCCCGGGGGCGGGAGTGTGGTCGTCGCCCGTTTGCGTCTGGCCGCCGTTGGTCGGTTCCGGATTGCCGAGCGCCCACTTTCCCTTGCTGGCCGTACTGCTGGCGCCCCATCCGGCTGCCCCGGCCTCAAAGTCCAGCGCAACCGGGGCGTCCTCCAGCTCAAAGTCCAGCGTGAGCGTCGCGCCATTGACGACATTCGCGGACGCATCCATCGCATTCGACCCGAAGGCCCAGGCACGCACCGTCTGCATTCCCTCCGGGACCACGGGGAATGAATACGCGCCGGAACCGTCGGTCATGGTGATGAGTGGCGTCCCGAGAACCTCCACTGTCGCATCCGGGAGAGGGGAGAGGGCGGAATCCATCACAATCCCGGACACGGAACCGGAGGAGACCGGAACCAGCGCGACATCTTCGGTCACCACCGACCCCGCCACAATGGTCACCGGCAGAACCTGACTCACATACCCGAACGCCGACACCGAGAGGTTCACGCTTCCGGCCGCGTCGAAGATCTCGTAGGTGCCATCCACGGAAGTCGTGGTGCTGACTCCCGTCTCCTGCACGGCCACCAGGGCTCCCTCGATGAGCGTGCCCGGGCTTCCCGCCTGCGTCACTGTCCCGGCAACATGCCCGCCGTTCGCCACATACTCCAGCATCAGGAGTCCGTGCGACATGTCGCTGGCGGCCATGAGATTCGGGTTGCTTCCGAAGAACGGGAACACGCCCCAGCAACCGTCGAATGACCCGCCGTCGTTCTCCGGGAAGGTGTCGTAGTACCCCGCCTCCGCGATGTTGTACGGATCCGAAATGTCTACAATCCGCACACCAATGGTGTAGTGAGAGATGATCGCCAGATTCCCGTCGATGTGTGCGTTGTGCGGAATCGTGGTCGGGTTCGGACGGTAACTGGACGCCTGGGTGATCGTCGGCAGCGCGGAGACATCCCACATTCTGCACGACGCGCCGTTGGTTTCGTCCGTCGTCATGACGAAGTTGTTGTCCGCCGTCATCCACGCGTTGTGCGTGAATGCGTTGGGATAGTTGCCCTGCGACGCAATCGTGGAGGGCGACGACGGATCCGAAATGTCCACGACATAAATCCGCGCCGCATAGATGGCGCTCGCGTACAGACGGTCCCCCAGAGAGACCACATCGTGGCAGTACTCCGTCTCCCAGTTGCCGACCGGTGCGGGGGAGAGCGGATTCGCGAGGCTCAGTATGCGAACGCCGCCCGAAGAAAGGTTCGAGCCCGCAATCAAGCACAGCGCACGCGCCTCATCGATGTAGAGGTTGTGTGCGGTGTTGAATCCCGCATAAGTGCCCACATGGACAGGATTCTCCGGATCGGCAAGATCCACGATCGCCATCCCGCCGGACGATTCGTTCGTGACATACGCATAGCTTCCATAAGTCTTGATGTCGCGCCAGGTCGAGGTGGCTCCCGGAAGGAACCCGGTCTCATAGGGAGATGCCGGGGCCGTCACATTCACCACGGACAGACCCGTGGTCGTACCCAGAAGTGCGTACTCGTCCCCGTTCGGCGCGGTGTAACCCCAGACATCGTTGTACTGAACATAATCGTCGAGCTGGGAGTGCAGGATCACATTGCTCGACTGCTGGGCAATCGCGCTCGCCGGCATCAAGATCAGCGCGGCCAGGCAGGCGATCCAGAGTGCAATACGGGTCGCGGTCATGAATCCTCCGGGGGGGGGAGTTCGGGGATGGCACAGATCGCCACCCCCGAGGATTGGGCCATTACTTCAAGAGAACCAGTGACTTCGTGGTCACAAACCCCGGAGTCGTGAGTCGGTAGTAGTAGACACCGGAGGCCGCGCGACGACCCCCCGTGCTGCGGCCATCCCAGGACGCTTCGTGCGAACCGGCGGCGAAGTCTCCGTCGGCCAGAACCGCAACGCGTGCACCACGAACATCGAAGACGGAGAGTTCCACCGGGCCTTCCCGAGCAACCGAGAACCGAACCGTCGTCTCATCGGCAAATGGGTTCGGCGCATTCTGCGCAAGCCCCGGGACCATCGCCGGGGCCGGGGGAAGATCCGGGATGCCGGTGCTGGAAGAGGCATCGTAGATCGTGAAGTCATCCAGGGCTGCTTCCACAAGCTGTCCGGGATCCGGATCCAGCGCCGTGAAGCGAAACTGCACGCTGCCCGCGCCCGGGCCGGAGACAAACGCCGTCAGGTCAATATCGACCGGCTTCCAGTACGCTTCCATCAGCGGCGTGCTCTCAAGAAGGGCCCAACTCGCCCCGCCGTCGAGGGTGAGTTCCACCGTCCATTCGTCCTCTTCCGCATTCACCGCATACCACCGGTAGTAGAACACATGCGGTTCCGTCATGGCGGACAGGTCATAGGCCGGCGAGAGAAGCTTCGTCGCGCCGCCGTCTACATCGTCCGCGCCGAGCGAACCAGTGGCCTCGTTCCCGGTGACGGCACACTTGTTCTCCGGATCCAGCGTATGGTCCGTCTCCGTCTGGAAGGGGACACCGCTCTGGTAGGTGCCGAACGGTTCCTCAAAGACCCAGAATCCGGTGGTCGTCGCCGCGTCATTCTGCACGGTCCATCCCGATGCCACGGAGAAGTCCTCGAAGACCGGCGCAGGCTCAAGAGTCGCGTCCAGAGAGGCGACGCTCCCGGCGACAATCGTCGTGGAGAGCCCGGTCGACGGAACGAATCCGTAGCGCCGAGCTTCGACCGCGTACGCTCCCTCCGGAACATCCGGGAAGGAGTAGTCTCCCGCCGCGTCTGTTTCCGTGAGCAGCGGCGTCCCAAGAAGGGACACCTCCGCAGCCTCGATGCCCAGACCGGTTCCGGCATTCGTGACGCGCCCGGAGACGCCCCCCCACGGGAGTTTCACAAGCGTCACATCCGTCGTGACGGTTCCGCCCGGCGGAACCGTGACCACCATCGTGTCCGGCGAGAATCCGAAGCCGCCGAACACAAGTTGCTTCCCTGCGCCGGCAAAGGACGAGATCGTGTAGGTGCCTGTGGCGTCCGTCGTGTCGGTGAAGTTCAGTTCCGCGAACTCCACGGTCGCGCCCGGGGCCGGTCCGCCGTCGGAGGATGACACGGTGCCGTCCATCACTCCCGCGGTCGGGTCATACCTCAACAGGAACATCCCGTAGGTGCGATCGTTCGCCGCAATCACGCCGCTGGGCAAGTGCGGATACACGCCCCAGTTTCCTGGACCCACGCCGCCGGCATCCGTCTCCGGAAAAGTGTCCCAGTATCCGACTTCGGTCAGGTTGGACGGATCCGACACATCCAGCACACGCACGCCGCGTGCATACCAGGCCGCATACGCAAGATCCCCTTCCACATGGATGTTATGGATGGAGGCACTCGGCGCCGGGTTGTGAACGCCGACCTGCGTGATCGCCGACGGGTTGCTGACATCCAGAGCCTTCACATGCCCGCCGGTAGTCTCCTCCGCGATCAGAACATGCACGCCATCGCCCACCGGCCATGATGCGTGGACCGCCCCGGTCGGATCGTTGAATGCCGACCCCAGGTTCACAGGGTTCGT
Source organism: Gemmatimonadota bacterium (assembly GCA_030747075.1). Classification (NCBI taxonomy): domain Bacteria; kingdom Pseudomonadati; phylum Gemmatimonadota; species Gemmatimonadota bacterium. The sequence continues at coordinate 75,704 of JASLLL010000004.1, read as the reverse complement.
GGAGTCCGAGATGTCGATGAGGCGAAGCTTGCCTTCGTAGATCAGGCAGGCATGGACGATGTTTCCCTCCAGCGAAATGTCGTGGAGGTAGCGGTTGTTCCACTGGCTGATCTCCACGATGTTGACGGGGTCGGTCACGTCAAAGATCTGAATCCCGCCATTTGCGCCGTTCGAATACCCGCCGATTCCGAAGATGAGATTCCGCGCGGGATCGCCGAAGATGTTGTGGAGGCTGCCGACCGTGTCCGTGTAGGTGTTCACGAGCGTCGGATTCGTCGGGTCGGAGATGTCCACAATCTGGATGCCGCCCCCGCCCTCGGTACTGATGTAGCAGTGGTCTCCAATGACGAACATGTCACGCCAGGTGCTGCTGGGACCGCCGATCATCCTCACGAATACCGGATGAACCGGGTCCTCAATGTCCCACCAGGCCGTGCCGGTCGTCAGTCCCTGGATCATGTACTCACGCCCGTCATTCCCCACAAACCCCCACACATCGTTGTAGGCGGAGTAGTCGTCGAGGCGGGAGAGAAGCACCATGGAGTCAAAGTTCGCGGCTGCGGCGGGCAGGATTGCGGCGCACAACAGCACAAGGGCACACAACGGGCCGGTGGCCCGGGAAGTGAAGTTCGTCATCTGGAAGAGCGTCTCCGGAAAGATGGGTGAAACCGCCGGGATGAATGGATCCGGAAGCCTGGGGGGGAAAGGAGGTGGCCGGGACGAATCCGCACCCGCTCATTATACCACGCGCAACCCGGGAATGCGAAGGCGACGAGGGTGCGTTATTCCTCCCGTGCGCGGCCTTCCAGCCAGGCTTTTCGCGGCGTCGCGGTCTCGTCCCGCACGCGGCGGAGAAGTTCTTCGTCGGGCTTGCCGAAAGAGATGCCCCGCCGCGCCGTCACGACCGCCGCCACCTGAAGCGCCTTGTCCACCCGATAGTCCGCCCAGTCTCCGGGGCCACCCCACACGAAGGACGGTATCTCGGTGGGCGGATACCCCGCGCCGAACACATTTGCGGAGACGCCAAGGACCGTCCCGGTGTTCAGCATCGTGTGGATGCCCGTCTTCGAGTGATCTCCGATGATACTCCCCACATGGCGACTCCCGGTGTCCACGCGCGATCCACACAGCGTGATCTTCACCGCCCCGTAGTCATTCTTGAGGTCGCTCGTGTCGGTGGCGGCGCCCAGATTGACCCAGCACCCCAGATACGAATGGCCGAGGAAACCATCGTGCTGCTTGTTGGAGTACCCGAGAAGAACGGACTGCTCCACTTCGCCGCCCAGTTTGCAGGCCGGGCCGGTCGCCACCCCGTGCAAGAGACGCGCTGCCGGATTGACGACACTCCCCGCACCAATCCCGACCGGACCCGTCAGCACCGCATTCGCGCCGACACGAGTGCCCGGACCCAGCGAAACCGGACCGTCCGTCGCATCCACCACGACGCCCGGCGCCAGCGTCACGCCTTCGGCAAGGCGAACCCTCTCCGGACGCACGAACGACACGCCCGGGAAATCCACCGGGTCGACGGGGGGCGCGCTCTTCTCCGGCGCGGCAAACTCCTCCGCCAGCATCCGGGGCGCGTTCGCCATGAGATCCGCCGCGTGAGACGGGATGGACAAGGGGAAATCGGAAACACTCAGTCCGCACTCTTCCAGAATGCGACCCCAGTCAGGACCGACCGGGTCGGGGGAAAGCCCGTCTCCCAGGATCTCCCGGATGCGGGAGACGATCCGCGCAGCTGCGTCCGCGTCCGCACGCGCGGCGATGAATCGACCATCCGCAAGCAGCGCCTCTCCCGGCGCGGGAGTTGGAAGCGATGCAAGGTCCGGCGAAAGCGCACCTGCGGCGGACAGGAAGAAGGCCGCCCCCGCGCCGTTTCCATTCACACAGCCCCAGACCCCGGACGCGGACTCCGTGGCCGCGAGCGCCCCGCGACAGAGAAGCCCCGCCTCCAGCCCGGGAACCCGGCTTGCCGCGCGCTCCCTCGCCGTCAGTGCGCCGCTGCGCAAGCTTGCCACCGAACGCGTCAGCGCCACGGGTTCGAATGCGGCACCGCGTTCGTCCTCAAAGAGAATCAGTCGCTCGGTCACGGGTTCCCTCCGGAGGATCCATCGGCCGGGGAGGGTTGCGCGGACAGCGGAACGCGCGCATCCGCCCGGGGGCGAAGTACCAGGAAGCCGACAGCATACTCCGCCGAGGCCGCATAGTCGCGGAAGGAGTCGTCCACCACCTGCCCGGCACGGGAGGAGGCATGACGAAAGAGAAGCTCTCCGGACAGTCCCCGGGCCACCAGTCCCGTATGGAGAGAGAAGATCCCTTCGCGATCCCCGACCCAGAACACCAGGTCGCCCGTGCGGAGCCGCCCTTCCGCCTTCGCCGCATCCCGGCGGGGAATCACCGCAATCGTGGCTTCGCGCGGAGCGTCCGCCGGGGACGGCGTCACTCCGTGCCCACGAAGGAACTCGGCGCGATCAATCGTGCGACGAATGCGGAGCGTCTTTCCCGGCGCACTCTGAGCCGTCACATCCCGCACAAGCCAAGAGTTCGCAGGGAGCCAGTCGGTGACCATGAAGTGGTTGCGCTCCGCAAAACCCACGACGCCCGCACGATAACGGATGGCGTCCAGCACCGGCAGCAGGGATGCGTCCAGCGGGGTGAGCGCCCGTGCGAGACACTGCTCAAGATAGGTCACGCAGTCCACGCGCTCCCAGTCCACGCGCGGGTCGGGGTCCGGACCGCCGAACGCGCCTTCCCCCAGGGGGCCGTTGTGATAGGGAAGCCCCAGAAGATCCCGGGCCACTTCCGCGAAACGACCCGCAAGAGAGAGACCGGCGTCTGCGGAGGGCGAGCGGGGCTCCGGAGGAATGGACCCGGCCCCGGTCGCCGACGAGGCGAAACCGATCAGGCCCAGCGCGCAGATCACGATGCGACGCTTCATACGGATACCCTCCCGGGCCGGACGATAGGCGGAGAGCGACGGCTCCGCAAGAACCGGAACGGTAGCGGTCGGGCACACACAGGCGGGACGCGAGGATTACGCGGCGTTCTGCTTTTCGGCAACGAGCGGTCGGTAAGAGCGGCTCTCCCGGATCCGGTAGAGAAGGTCCGTGATCCCCCACTTCCCCACATCATCGCACTTCCACAGGATTTCGAATGCCACGCGATAGTCGGAGACGGGTTCGTTTCCGCTGAAGAGACGCTGAAACTCCGCCCAGTGGGCCGACCGGGAAGCGACCGGCGCTCCGGATCGCTCCAGTCGACCGGCGACATGAGCGTTCCACAGGCAGAGGAACTCATCGTCCTGATTCTCCGGGATGCCCCACTCATTCACATCCCGCCACTGGAGCAGAAGGCGATAGAGAACCTCCAGCGTACCCTTCGTATCGAAAGCGCAGGCCGGAAGACGACGGCGACCACGGCGACGACGCCAGTCCCCGCGGTACTTCTCCTTGAGAAAGTGATCAAGGCGAAGGTGCAGGCGAACTCCCCCGGTCGAGTACACTTCGATGGAGTCGCCCGGGTTCCGGCGCGGCACCATCCCGAGATCCACGACATCGATCATGACGCTGGAGAGGCTCCGGGTCATTTCCAGGCGTTTCGTAACCCGTCTGATCAGCGGTTCGACCTGGCTGCTGTACGGGAAGTCATCCTGTGAGAATACGATGTCCACAACGGGCCTCCGAGATGGGTCGAGATGTCCACTCACCCATCTCATCGGCACGGAATCGTGAAGTCTTCAGCCTTTGGTCGCATTCCTCGTCAGGTTTGTCGCCGACACCCGGCGAAACCGGCGCCCGGCATGACGACCCGTGCGGTTTCCTCCGCCTTGATGCGCACTACACCGGGTTTGGCACATCGATGAAGCTCCAGGGAAGGCCAAACTCCTTCTCCAGGAGTGCCCCCAGCGAACGCACTCCGAAGGTCTCCGACCGATAGTGCCCCGCCGACACATAGGTCAGACTTTCTTCCCGGACGCGCTCCTGCACAAACTCCTGCACCTCGCCCGTAATGAACGCGTCCAGGCCCTCGTCAAGTGCCTGCTGAAACTCCCTCACCGCACCACCCGAGACCACGCCGACCGTCTCCATCGGATCCGGTCCGAAGGGAAAGGCCAACGGTTCCGCGCCGAACACGGCTGCCGCCTTCTTCAGGAAGTCGGCCCGGGAGATCGGCTCCGGGAACCGGCCCTTTCGCCCAATCTTCACCCCGTTGTATTCGCCAAAGGGCTCTACATCCGTCAGTTCCAGTTCGCGTGCGATGATTGCGTTGTTGCCGTGCTCGTCGTGTGCATCCAGCACGAGATGATAGCCGAGCAGTGTGACTTCGTGCTCGATGAGGATCCGCAACCGTTCGCGGAGCCCCCCCTTCACCACGCGCGGGTCGGAGTCCCAGAACATCCCGTGGTGAACCAGCAGCAGATCCGCGCCTTCGTCCACGGCGCGACGAAACAACTCCACCGACGCCGTCACCCCTACCGCCACCCTCCGAACTTCCGCACGGCCCTCCACCTGGAGCCCCTGAGGCGCGTAGTCCGAGATGGACCCGGCTCCCAGCGTCTGATTCAGAAACTCAATCACTCGATCGCGATCAGCCACTTCGACTCCTCTCCGGCCCTCCGGCCGACATCAAGCCCGCCCCTGTCGAGCGCCATCACCCGTGCGCGCGCCTCACTCCGAGTCCCGCGAAGAGTGCCGCCAACGCCAGCCCCACACCCGACACCACCAACAGCGCCACAAACCCCGGAGGCGTCCAGGACAACGAAACCTCGTGATCTCCCGCCGAAACCGGAACGGCCAGGAAGCTCTCCAGGTAGGGAACCACCGAAACTCGCTCCCCATCCACGGTCGCGACCCAGCCGGCATGGGCGGTCTCCGTGACAGCCAGCCATCCCGGCCGGATCCCGTTGACGCGGAATACCCATCGGCCCGGCTCACTCTCCACCACCTCGACCACCGTGTCACTCCGCAGGCGATCGACCGCGGCGTGAGCCTCCCTGAGCCATGGCCCGCCCCAGGGGCTTCCCGCGGGCTCGGGAAGCGCGTGCAGAGGAACCGCAATCGGCACGGCTCCGGGCCGCACCGAGACTCCGGCAGGCCACCGGGCGATCGTGCGGTGAGGCGGTCGATCCCCGGCGAGCGCCGCAGGCCCCAGGGAAACGGTGGCGCGCACTCCGATGAGATCGAAGAGTCTCTCCCGATCCGCCGCGGAGATGAGTCGCGACATTCGCGCGCGCTCCGCCGCATCCGCACGCACCAGACGGTCCGGGTTGACGATCACCTGGCGGATTCCCTCGCGGATCGGCTGGAAGAAGTTCCCGACCTCCCGGTCAAGCTGAACGCGAGGCCACCATTCGTCAGGGAAGCCCGCGCGTGTCGAGAGGCGAGCCTCCCAGTGCGAGGTCGGAAACCAGGCGCGGTACTGCGGATGCACTTCGGCCGCGACCTCGTCCATCACTGGAGAGGGAGCGCGGAGTGCTTCCAGCGGCGTCCCACGATTCACTCCCCGCTGCGCCGGAACCAGCGACGCCGCCACAACCCCCACGCCTGCCCACGCAAGCAGACGCCTCCCGCCTGCGCGCGACCGCGCCAGAAGAAGACCCGCCACCGCAACCCCCCCCGCCGCCGTTCCGAAAAGGGCCGTGCGCAGCGCCTGAAAAATGGCGTCCAGGTCTTTCATCTCCGCGACTGGACCGAAAAACCCGTCGCGAAGCTGTGCCGTGGTCTCCGCTCCGGCGAACTTCCATGCGACCGCCGTCGCCAACAGGGACGCGGCCCCCGCGATCCAGACCGCCGGCGTCGACCTGTCGCTCCTTGCGCCGCGCTCCAGATCCCGCAACCCGAGACCCACACCCAGCGGAATCAGAAACGCGACCGCGAACAGGAACTTCACCGGCCAGCGAAACCACCCACCCGCCCCGGTCGCGGCCAGTGCAGCCACTGGAGCACAGTGGGAACCCATCGCCACCGCCACGGCCAGCGCCACCGCACCGAGAAGAACGCCCCCCCGTCGGCCCCGTGAGGCGAATCCCGCGACCGCCAGAAGGACAGCAGGCAACCCGACCGCAAGCGACACATAGAACGGCCCGCGCCCGCGCTGCAGAAGTTCTCCCCACCACTCCGTCTTCTCCAGCGTGTGGTAGTTGCCGAAGAAGCCCGGCACCAGGATGCGTGGAAGCGACCAGGGACCGACCGAATACTCCAACGCCGCACGGGAGTCGACGCTTCGGGCGGATTCGGACGCAAGACGCAGCGCGGGAACCGCCATCGGCGCAGCAACCAACAGCGCCGTGCCCGCACCCGCCATCGCCCAGGGAATCACGCTGCGAACGGGCGCCCGACGCTCCACAGCAAAGGGGATGGCCAGCAGCACCAGCACTTCCGATGCAAGGAGCACCGGTTCCGCGAAGCACGCCTGCACGGCAACCGTGAGCGCCAGCCCTGCGGCCGGCCCGGGTCCGGGACGCCGAAGCATCGCCACCCACGCCAGCGCGGTCAGCGGGGTCCACAGCAGGAAGGGCACGAGATTCGCGAAGGACAGAAGCGAAAGCGACGGCCCCGCCAGAAGGTACGCCGCCGCCCCTCCCGCAGCGCCGATGACGCCACACCCCAGCACGGCCAGGAGTGCAGCGAACGCGACTCCCCCCGCAACCCAGTGCCCGAGGAGGTGGAGGGTCATCGCCGCCTCGGCACCAAGAACAAGATCCGCCACACGCCCCGGATAGAGCGCGTAGTGATTCGGGTTCGAGAGAAGCGGTGTCCCGCATGCAACGAAAGGGTTCCAGCAGGGAACGCGACCGGCGCGCCACTGGTCAGCCACCACTTTGCCGACGGGCAGGTGGTAGTTGGCGACATCCCGAAAGGCCGGCACGCGCTCGTCGAGGAGATCCGGCCCGAAGAGCACGGCAAAGAGCAGCCCTGCCACGATCGCCCCGGCCAGGGCGCCGCGACACCCCGCTCCGCGCACGATCACCACGCCCTCCCCGAACAGACGCGCCGCGACATCAGAGGTTTTTGTACGACGGCCCGCCTCCGCCTTCCGGAGGCAGCCAGGTGATGATCTGGTACGGATCCATCACATCACATGTCTTGCAGTGAACGCAGTTCGACGCGTTGATCCGCAGGTCCAGCCCCCCGCCATCCTCCTCCACCATCTCGTAGACATCCGCCGGGCAGAAGAACCGACACGGATTCCCGTATTCCTCCGCGCACCTCGTCCGGCAGATGTCCAGGTCCGACACGACCAGATGCACCGGCTGGTCCTCTTCGTGAATGGCCCCCGAGTGGAAAACATTCGTCAGCTTGTCGAAGATCCGTTCGTTGTCCACCGTGGGCCGCGCGCGATCTCCTCCGGCTTCGGACAGCCTCTTCATGTGCGTGTGCCCGGGCGCGGCGGAGACCCGGTCTCCCCGGATGTCCCGACCGCCCAGCAGCATCTGAATACCGATGCGCGCCATCCCCCCGAAGAGTCCCGAGTCCATTGCCTGATGGAAATTGCGCGACTTCCACATCTCCTCGCGAATCCACGATGCCTCGATCCGCTGTCGATAGCCCGCCAGCTGGCTTTCGGAGAAGTCATCCGCGATCAACCCTTCCAGGATCGTCTCCGCGGCGAGCATTCCACTCTTCATGCCGAGATGAATGCCCTTGAGCCGTGACGGATCCAGAAACCCGCCACAGTCCCCTATGAGCATCCCCCCGTCAAAGTACGGCCTCGGCATGGCGAACCACCCGCCCTCGGGAATCGTCTTGGCCCCGAAGGAGACGATCTCCCCGCCTTCGAGAAGTGCCACCACAAACGGATGTTCCTTGAATCGTTGCAGCTCCGCCTGCGGGTCCGTCGCCGGATGGTGGTAGTCCAGTCCGGTGGCGAATCCGATGGCCGCCATCCCATCCGCACCCCCGTAGATGAAACCGCCGCCGTAGGTGCTGGAGTCCAGCGGGTAACCCATTGTATGGATCACCTTTCCCGGTTCGATCCGCCCCTCCGGGAGCCGCCAGGTTTCTTTGACTCCGGTTGCGAAGACCGGCGGGTTCGTTCCTTCGTCGAGACCGTGCCGCGCAATCAGTTGCTTCGTCAGCGACCCGCGCGGCCCCTCCCCAAGAACCACCACCCGCGCCGTGATGTCCGCTCCGGGCTGGTGGTTTCCCTTCGGGTTTCCCTCCTTGTCCAGCCCGCGATCCGTCGTCCGTATTCCGGACAGGCGGCTTCCGTCGAAGATCGGCTCCCGCCCGGGGAACTCGGGAAGGATGAACGCCCCCTTCTCCTCCACCTTCTCCGCAAGCCAGGACACCACCTTCCCCAGACTCACCACATAGTTTCCATCATTGCGCATGGTCGGCGGGACGGCCGGAAGTCGGAACCCCCCCTTCGCCGAAAGAACGCGAACTTCATCGGAGGTGACCGGTGACTCCGCCGGAAACCCCGCCTCTTCAAAGTCAGGAATCAACTCGGCAAGCGCCCTCGGGTCCATGACGGCACCGGAGATCGCGTGCGCGCCCATGGAGGATCCCTTCTCCAGGATCGCAATCTCCAACGGGCCGATTTCCTTTCCGCCACCGGACGCGACGGACTCGTTGTGCTTCTCGACAAGGGTCAGGAGGTGGTACGCGCCAGCAAGGCTGGCCGGCCCGGCGCCAACGAACAGTATGTCGACGGGCATCACTTCGCGTGACGGTGGCATCGCTTCCCCCGAGAGTGGATCCGCGCTTCCGCCCGCAGGCGGGCGAACTCCCCCGAGGTTTAGCCGCGAAGACCGTGCCAGGTCAAGGATGGCCGGTCGGTTCTCTCCACGATCCGGGCGGGGGCCTTCGGCACAAGTGCCCGACGGGTGAGGTCGACCTGACGGGCGCGGGCACGGCGCACAATTCCCAGAAGACGGGACGACAGCCTTCCGGATGCGGAAATGTGCTCCCAGCACGACAGTAGATTCGCGACAAGCGTGGGGTTCTGCGGGTCCGATTCCAGCGCATACTCCAGCGTCTGAAGAGCCTCCGCGGGGCGCCCGGACACGAGCAGCACCCATGCGATGTCGTTCAGCATGACGGGGCAATCATCCGCCGAGCGCGTCGCCGTTGCGAAGCGTGCCAGTGCGGCATCGACATCTCCGTCCGTGAGTGCGGCGGCCCCCTTCACCAGCTCGTGCCGGGGATTGCTCCAGGCGGAGTCCGCCTCTTCCGCCCGTCCGTACCACAGGAGCGATTCCTCCATGGACGCCAGTTCGAAGTAACAGTCGCCAATCCGCCCGCATCCGCCCCCATGATCCGGACCCTGCCAGGCTGCCTCAAGGAACCGCGACAGCGCCTTTCGGTAATCCCCGATTCGGTAGTAGCATTCGGCGATCATCGTGGCGGCCCTGGTGAACTCAGGATCGTGGCGAAGCGCCTCCTCGTGGTGTTTCACGGCCAGCGGGATACGACCTGTCTTCTGATAGATCAGCCCGAGGTTGTACCAGGTGCCCGCGTCCGACGGATCCACCTCCAGAAGGCTCTCGCAGGCTTCCACGCCACGCTCGAACTCCTCCAGTTCGTAGTAGCAGCACTGGAGATCGCGAAGCACCACATAGGAACCGGGGTCCATCTCCAGACATTCTTCCAGAAAAACCTGTGCGCGTTTGTACTGCCCCAGATCCAGAAAGTACCGGCCAAGCGCGTACGCACCGTCCACCGTCCGGGTCTGCGCGGACAGCGCCACCTCCAGATGGGACGACGCTTCCTGAAGGTCTTCCCGGTCGAACAGGAACCGGGCCAGAAGAACACGCGCCTCCACATCTTCCGGTGAGCGGGCGAGACAGGCCTTCGCATAGACGATCCCCTCTTCCACCATTCCGTACGACAGACAGAGGTTCGCCGCCGTCAGAACCACCTCGGTGTCCTCGGGCCGGGCGTTGACATAGGCGTCGACCACCTGAACCAGCCCGGCCGGATCATCCACGCCGTAGCACGCCTGCATTCGCTCGAACAACGCCATTCGGAAGTGGGGCTGAACCGCCAGGGCCCGGTCGAGAAGGTCGCGAACCGCCTCCGGTTGCTCTTCTTCCTGAGCCGCGCAGTATTCCAGAAACGCCTCAAAGTCCACCGGTTCCGGCTCCGGCCACAACCCTTCGGAAGAGTCCGGAATGAACCCCATGGCCCGCCCCGCCTCCAGTGCCAGTTCGTCCAGCACTGAGAACACACCGGTCCGGACGCCGGACACACACCCGGAGTGAATCAACCGGCCCGACCGGGACTCGAAGACCCGGAAGTGAATGATCAACCCGTCATGAATGTGTACGCGCCCTACGAGTATGAAGTCGGAATCGCACTCCTTCCCGAGACCGGCGACAAAAAGCGCCGGCGTCCGGGCTGCCATGGAGGAAGAAGAGGGCGCGGCATCCGATTCCGCGGGCGGCGGCAGCGCTTCGCGTCCCAGGAGTATGGAACTGACTTCCAGTTCCGCAATGGTCGCCAGTCTCTGGGCTACTTGCCGGGTGATTCCCCGGCCGACAGAGGCTTCGTCGCTTTCCGGACACACCGCAGCGAACTGGAGCACCCCGACACTCGGCTTCATGAAACCTCACAACTGCTGGCGGTCACGAAAGAAAAACGGATGAGTGCGACTGCTCCGACTCTACCGATTCCGACATACCGTTCTCAAGCGGAAACACGCGCAACCCCGCGCGCAGACTCGGTTTTTCGTGTTCGCAACGCGCCGTCGTTGGAAGAAGTCCCGCATTCTGACCGAACATGACACGGCGGTTTTCTTCGCGCACAAAGGGAGGCCCGCACCGCGGCGGCACGCACTCCGATCGCGCAATAAACAAGCGCAAGTATCCCGCAACATACGCCATCGCGATTCTTGCGGAATGGGACCGCCCGGTAGCGTCCGGGCGTCGCCTCTGGCGTGGTGCGCACATTCACCGCTTCCGTTGACAGTCCGGTCCCAGGGGGGAGACACTGCGCACGCACGCGTGACAGGGGGGGTGGATCGTGAAGGGACCGGATTTCCCGCGAGGCGAATGGGCCTCTTCCCCGCTTCGTCTCTTTCAGGCTGACTCCGTTCAGATGCAGCTCACCGGCGGCGAGTGGATCACCGGGGTCCTTCATGTCGTGGCGGGCGGACTGGAGGTTGTCTACGACGAACCACGCACCGTGGGGTCCGATACGGTGGAGTCAAGCCGTCTCCTGACCCGATCAGGAATCGACCGCATTCGTACCATCCTTCGTCCCGAGACTCTCTGGACGGACGACTTCCGCGAACGGCGAGACGCGCAGGTCTGGCGCGCAGCTCATCCGTCGTGGCGCGCTCGCCTGGGGCGCACCGTCCGCGAACTTCTTCGCAAGGATCCGCTCACTGCCGAGCCACTTCTTTTCCGGTATCTCGGGCGGCGCGTCGCGGTGGAGGTTTCCCGGGGAGACCGCACACTCTACGCCAGCGGGCTTCTTATTTCGTATGACCCGGAGTTTCTCGCGCTCGCGGACGCGGTCCTGCCCGCAGAGACGAACCTCCCGCTCTGCCCGGGAACAACCACCGGTGCGCACCTGTCCGTCACCTGGGACGACCACGGACTGCACCTGCACAATCGAGGCGAAGACACCGTCCGCGTCCTCGGAATCCGAACGGCTTCGGGAATGCGCCCCTGGGATGTGAACCTCCGACCCGGCTTCCGGGACACCACGGACTTCCGGCGCGCACCTGCGGGGACCGCGGATCTCGTGTTCGAGAGCCCCGTGCGCGGCGACGCCATCCTCTCGCGAAGGCTCGCCGAAGTGCGCGGCGGGAGCGAAGGCTCCATCGCCATTCCCGCACTGCCGGCCCTCGACACACCCGTCGGTGAGATCCCGCGCAGCGAAGCTCCCGTGGAGTGCGAGACCACCACCGACCTCTTTCCGGAGGGAGATCGCCCGTGACTCCTTCCCGGAAGATTCGCCTCACCGCATACTCCCACTGCGCGGGTTGAGCATCGAAGATCGGTCAGGCCGATCTTCGCGCGCAGGTTCTGCGCCGTCTCACGCCCCACACGGACCCCGCCGTTCTGGTGGGAACCGCGGCGCCGGACGACGCCGGTGTCTACCGGATCTCCGACGATCTGGCACTTGTGCTGACGCTCGACTTCTTCACCCCCGTCGTCGACGACCCGCACACTTTCGGCGAGATCGCCGCCGCCAACGCGCTCTCCGATGTGTACGCCATGGGGGGAGAACCCTTCGCTGCGATGAACATCGTTGCGTTCCCCGCCGCGTCGGAAGAGCTTCCGCTGTCGGTCCTTGGCGACATCCTGGAAGGCGGGTCGGCAAAAGCTGCCGAAGCGGGCACGGTGGTCATCGGAGGGCACACGGTGGATGACCCGGAGCCCAAGTACGGGCTGGCGGTCGTCGGCCGGGTGCATCCGGAGAAGATCGCGCGGAAGGAGGGAGCGCGGCCCGGGGACCGGCTCATTCTCACGAAGCCGCTCGGCACCGGGATCATCACGACGGCGCTCAAGCAGGAGCGCATCGACGAGGCCGGCGCCGGAGAGGCCATTCGCGTCATGGCGGCACTCAACCGCGAGGCGGGGCGCGCGCTGACGGAGACCGGGATCGTCTGCGCCACCGATGTCACCGGATACGGACTTCTCGGGCACTTGACGGAGGTGCTGGAAGCCTCCGGATGTGGCGCAAGGGTCTCTGTCGGGAGTGTGCCGGTTCTCGATGGAGCCCGGGATCTGGCCGCCGATGGAGTCGCGCCCGGGGGGACCCGGAAAACGCTTCGCACACTCTCGGGCTGTGTCGCTTTCTCCGACAGCGTGGAAGAGGCCGACCAGCTTGTTCTTGCGGACGCACAGACCTCCGGCGGTCTCCTGCTCGTGGCACCTCCCGGCACCACCGACGACCTCCTCGCTCGCCTGGAGGCTGCCTCGACGCCGGCGGCGGCCGTCATCGGCGAGATCACGGAGGGCGACGGAATCCTCGTCGAGGAGTAGCGTCCCCGCCCGTCCGCGGGTAGAATGTCCGCCCGATTCGCACTATTGCGACAGACCACCCGGTCTCGTGTGCTGTCCCGCCCTTTCGAAGAGACCTTCACAAGGAGTGCTCATGTCCGCACCGCGACTTGTCCGAACCCGCACCCTGCTTCCCGGCCTTGCGGTCCTGTGCGCCGCGTCGGCCCTTCCTCCCTCTGACGCAGCAGCCGAACCGACCACGGTGGAAGAGGCCACCGCACCCGACGGAATCTACGCCGTTTTCGAAACCACGGTCGGCGACTTTGTCTGCCGCCTCCATTACGACAAGGTGCCCGTCACGGTCGGGAACTTCGTCGGACTGGCGGAAGGCACCAAGGAGTTCAAGGACGCGAAGACCCACGAGATGACAACACGGCCGTTCTACGACGGCCTCGGCTTCCATCGGATCATCAAGGACTTCATGTCGCAGGGCGGCTGCCCGCTCGGCAACGGACGCGGCGATCCCGGATATCGATTCATCGACGAGTTCGATCCGGCCCTCCGTCACGCCCGGCCGGGCATCCTCTCCATGGCAAACTCCGGCCCGGGAACGAACGGCAGCCAGTTCTTCGTCACCCATGTCCCCACACCCTGGCTCGACGACAAGCACTCGGTCTTCGGGGAGTGCGTGATGGGGCTGGATATCGTCCTCGGCATGGGACAAGTGCCCATGAAGGGAAGCCAGAACTCGACGCCGGTGACGGACATCGTCGCGAACTCGGTTCGGATCGTCCGGACCGGGGAAAGCGCGAAAGCATTTGACGCCGCGGCCGCGTTCGCAAGGCAAGACGAGATTCGCGCCGCCGCGACGGAAAGGAAAGCCGCCATGGAGAAGCAGTTCACTGACAAGCTCGGCGCGGAGTTGGGCGTGAATCTCGACGAGCGCCAGACCACGCCGACGGGATTGGAGTTCGTCGTTCTCGAAGAAGGGGAGGGGGCTTCCCCGGAGAGCGGACAGACCATCTCCGCCCACTACACCGGCTATCTTCTCGATGGAACGAAGTTCGACTCCAGTGTCGATCGGGGTCAGCCGTTCGACACGCAGATCGGAGTGAGGCGCGTAATCCCCGGTTGGGACGAAGCGTTCCTGGAGATGAAGCCCGGCGAGAAGCGCGTTCTCTTCATCCCGCCGGACCTGGGCTACGGACCCCGCGGAGCCGGAGGCGTCATCCCGCCGAACGCCACGCTGATCTTCGTGGTGGAACTGCTGGCCGTCCAGTAGTCGCGGGCCCTGCCCCGGGAGTCAGGGCGCTCCCGGGGCGGCCGCATCCAGAACCCGACGCACGGTCAGCGTCAGTTCCGCCGGAGTGAACGGCTTTCGCAGAAACGCCGTCCCCTGACCGCCCGCGCCAGACCTCCCCAGCCTCTCCTCCGTGTACCCGGACATAGAGTGCCTCCAGTTCGGTATTGGAAAAGGCGTTCAGTCCCCGCTTTCCAGGAACCTCCACAATGCGATCGCCGAACCGGGCGATCTCATCGATCGTCTTTCCACCCTGCGTGTCCTCACGGAACGCGCCCACTTCCTTGATGGTCTTGAGAATCCCCACCGGGTCCACCAGTTCTTCGTAGTTCTCGGTAAAGAGAATCGGGGTGGAGACGATGAGCATGTCGGTCGAACTGACGCGCTCCACCAGGTCCAGCGTGTTCTGAAGAACTCCCGACACACGGGACGCCTCTTCGATCACATGGTGGAGGATTCCGTTCGGAGCGAAATAGTCGTTCTGGTAGCCAATCAGGATGAGAGCAGACTTGCCTGAATCCACGGGACACCTCGTTTCTCTTGAGATCGTTCCGGGGGACGGCACGACCCTGCCACAATCGGCACGGAGGAGCATGAATACAAGGAGGATCGCGCAACCCCTCTCCGCGCCTTCCACAGGGCAACGACGCTTCGCCCTTGCCGCTGCGGCCCGAAGGGGTAATCTCCGATACAGGCGGGGAGTAATGCCCGGGTCGGGCGCACCCCCCGCAGGAAAGGAGTCTCCATGAATGCGAACGAGAATGTGGAACGGCTCTTGAGAGATCATCCGTTCCTGCATGGTCTCGCGGACCGGCACTTGTCGTTCCTCTCCGGGTGCGCCAGAACGGTGACTTTCCAGCCCGGAGATTTCCTCGGCCGGGAAGGAGAAGAGGCCCACAGTTGGTATCTCGTCCGGCATGGCCATGTGTCGCTGGAGACACACATCGAGGAACGCGGGCCGATTCAGGTGGCGGCTCTGGGAGAGGGTGAAGTCATCGGCTGGGGCTGGCTCGTGGCGCCTTACAACTGGCACTTCGACGCACGCGCCGTCACGGTCACGAAGACGCTCACGCTCGACGGCGACTACCTGCGCGCACACTGCGAGAATGACCCCGAACTCGGGTACGAACTCCTGAAGCGATTCCTCCATGTCCTTCAGAAAAGACTCCACTGGTCGCGGACCCGTATGCGGAATCTGGCGCGGGACGCGTCCTGAACACGCCCCGGAGAGAGGTGGTTCCCGGGTGACGCTACGAAGGAGATGCGCCGTCCGCGTGCGCGGCGTGGTGCAGGGCGTGGGCTTTCGGCCGTTTGTCTATCGGATCGCGGTCGCCCGGGGTTTGGAAGGGTGGGTGCTGAACGGCCCGGACGGCGTGAAGCTGGAGGTGGAAGGAGACGGCGCCGCCGTGGGGTCGTTCCTTGCGGAACTGGCCGACTCCGCTCCGCCCCAGGCCGCCGTTGAGTGCGTGGAATCGGTGGAGATCACGCCCGTGCGGGAGCGGGACGACGCGACCCGGCCACCGTCCTTCCTCATTGTCGAAAGCGAGAACAGCGGCGCAGCCCGGCCCGCCATCCCTCCGGATATCGCCACCTGCCCCGCGTGTCTTGCGGAGATCACCACTCCCGGGGAGCGCCGCCACCGATACCCCTTCACGAACTGCACCGACTGCGGCCCGCGCCTCACGATTGTCGAAAACCTCCCGTACGATCGAGACGCCACCTCCATGGCCGCGTTTGTCATGTGCCCGGAGTGCCGGGCGGAGTACGAGAATCCGCTCGACCGTCGCTTCCATGCGCAACCGATCGCCTGCCCGGCGTGCGGGCCTCGCCTGGAGCTTCTGGATGCCTCGGGGGCGCCGCTCGCCACCGACGAACCCGCGCTGGATGCGGCAGGAGGCGTACTCCTTGAAGGCGGCATTCTCGCCCTCCGTGGAATCGGCGGGTTTCAGTTGCTGGCCGACGCGACTGGCGAAAACGCCGTCCTCAGGCTTCGGGAACGCAAGCGACGGGAGGCCAAGCCGTTTGCCGTGATGACCGTCGATCTTGAGGCGGCGCGAGAGCTCTGCACCGTCTCCGACGACGAGACGCGCGTGCTGGAATCGCCGGAAGCGCCGATCCTTCTGCTTCGCCGCAAGGGTGACGCCGCCGGGCGGATCGCGGACGCGGTGGCCCCGGGGAATCCCGAACTCGGCCTCATGCTTCCGTACACGCCGCTCCACCACCTGCTGCTGCGCGTCGTGAGCCGCCCGGTCGTCTGCACAAGCGGGAACCTCTCGGAAGAACCCATGTGTACGGAGACGGGAGAGGCGGTCCAGCGTCTGAACGGCATCGCGGACCGGTTCCTGACCCACGACCGTCCCATCGTTCGTGCCGTGGACGACTCCGTCGCGCGGTGGAAGGACGGCGGAGTCGCGCTCCTCCGGCGGGCGCGCGGGTTCGCACCGCGCCCGCTCCCGGTTCGCGGCCCGGATTGCACCGTCCTCGCACTCGGCGGGCACCTGAAGTCGACGATCGCCCTGGCCGTCGGAGGAAGGGTCGTCGTCAGTTCGCACATCGGAGATCTGGAGAGCCCCGGCGGGCGGGATCTGTTCGCAAGAACCGTGGACGATCTGCTCCGGTTCTATCAGGTCACCCCGGAGATCATCGCGTGCGATCTCCACCCGGACTATCCCTCCACGCGCCATGCGGAGCTTCTCGCGGGACGATTCGCCATCCCGCGAATCTCCGTACAGCACCACCATGCCCATGCGATCGCATGCATGACCGAGCATGAACTGGAGGGCGAGGTGCTCGCGCTGGTGTGGGACGGCACGGGTTTCGGCACCGACGGAACCATCTGGGGCGGCGAGTGCCTTGCGTGCACGGTCGAAGGCTTCCGCAGAGTTGCCACGCTCCGGCCTTTTCGTCTCCCGGGTGGTGACGCCGCGGTTCGCGAACCTCGCCGAAGCGCGCTCGGCCTCCTTCACGAACTGGACGGTCCCAGCGCAGAACCGCCGGTCGGCCTCTTCGAGTCGGAGGAAACCCACGCGCTCCTCGCCATGCTGGAACGCGGGATCCACGCGCCGGTGACCACCAGCATGGGTCGACTTTTCGACGCGGTCGCGGCACTGACCGCACTTCGCAAGGTGAGTTCCTTCGAGGCCGAAGCCGCGATGGCACTGGAGCACGCGGCGGACGATGCTCCCGGAAAGGCCGCCGCCTACCCGATGCCGGTGGAGAAGGATCGCGGCCCGGGAGGAATCGCCATGATCGACTGGGGACCGACCGTTCGTGCCATCGTCGAAGACGCGTGCCAAGGGGCGAGCATCGGCGAGATTTCGGCGCGGTTCCACGATGCACTCGCCAACGCGGCACTGGCAGCCGCGCGCATTGCGGGGATCGAGCGGGTCGTTCTCAGCGGCGGGTGCTTCCAGAATCTCCGTCTGGAGCGGGAAGTCCGTTCCCGCTTGTCTGCCGGGGGGTTCCGGGTCTTCTCCCATCACGGGATTCCCCCCAATGACGGCGGGATTGCCGTCGGGCAACTCCGCGTCGCCGCAGCACGCACCGCCGCAACCCGTTCCGCGCCGGGCGACTGAAGGCGGATTCGCCGGATCGCCCCTTGCCGAATCCGTTCAATCGGCTATCCTGCGGAGCGCCCCTGACCCCACCGTGGAGAGAACATGAATGTCTGCGTCTACTGCTCATCCAGCGACCGCGTAAAGCCGGTCTACTTCGAAGCCGCTGAACAACTCGGCCGTCTCCTCGGCGATCGCAAGAACACGCTTGTCTATGGCGGAGGCAACACCGGCCCCATGGCCCGCCTTGCCATGGGAGTGAAAGACGCCGGAGGACGCGTGATCTCCGTGATCCCGCAGATGTTCCATGACCGCGGCCTCACCTTCGAACGGTCGGATGAAACCGTCGTCACAAAGGATATGCAGGAGCGCCGCATCACCATGATCAAGGGTTCCGATGTGTTCCTCGCACTGCCGGGCGGATTCGGCACGCTGGAGGAAGTGGCGGAACTCCTGACCATGCGCCAGCTGGAACTGCACAAGAAACCCATTTCGCTGGTGGATGTGGACGGCTACTGGAATCCGTTCCTCTCGTTCCTGGACCAGATGGTGGCGGGAGACTTTGCGAAGCCGGAGCACCGCGCGCTTCTTCACTTGGCGGGTTCTCCGGAGAAGGCGCTGGAGTTCGTGGACCGCTATGTCCCTGTGGATGTTCCGGACAAGTGGGAATCGGATTCGTCAGGCTGATCCGGACTGAGATCCGACAAGCCGCCACGCACCCGGCATCACCGGGTCAATGGTGCCGTGCCTGCGAACATACGAGATCACGAGATCGCGAATCTCATCGCCCGTTCGGCGCAACACTTTCGCGGTCTTGAGCACACGATATCCCCCGCCGCCTGACACCCGGTAGTTTGTGGTAGCCAGTGTGAACTTCTGACGCGCGGGCACCTTCTCCCCGCCAAAAGTCAGATCCCGGATTCTGCTCCCGACCGGCTGTGCGGGATCCACCTGGTACTCCACACCGGCAATGGTGTCGTGATTGTAGAGGTGAAAGCGCGGGTTCAGGGGCGCGGGCTCCCCGTTCTGTCCGGGCCCGGCCCAGGCGCGCGCCGTTTCCTCCAGGTATTCGCGAACCCCGCCCGCATCCATTTCCACCACGACCATCCGATTCTCAAACGGGATCATCCGGTAGAGATCCCGCACGGTGACCGGCCCCGGCGGAATGACCTGCTCCTCACGGAAGAGCGCGGCCGATGACAGATCCGCCCCGGACGCTTCCAGTTGCGCGCGGTGCAGGAGACTTCGAAGCGGAGTCTCTCCGTGACGAACTCCCCTTGCGTGAAACTCCCCGGACGCCTCACCGATCACTTGGTCCAGACGAAGACGCGCTGTTTCCTCTTCGGATGCGGCCAGATTGAGAATCGCCGCGCTTGTCGGCGTATCCAGTCTGGATTGATGGACGATCGATGACGCCCGGATCACACCGTGCGAATCGCGTTCGAGCCGCACCTCACCGACGGCGCGCCCCCCCCACCCGGCCTGCACCGCCAGTGTCCCTCCGCGACGCGCTCCTTCCTCCACTCGATGCGTGTGCGCCATCAGAATGCAGTCGATCCCCGGAACTTCACGGACCATTCGGGCGACATCATTCTCCGGCGGTTCGGGGGTCTCCAGCCCGCCGTCCGTCACGCCTTCCCACGACATGTGCGCGGCCACCACCACCGCATCCGCGTCGCGCCGCAACTTCGGCACCCACTCGCGTGCGGTTTCGGTGGCGTCGCGGAAGATCAGGCCTTCGATATTGGACGGCTCTTCCCAGCGCGGAACCTGCGGCGTCGTGACGGCCAGCACCGCCACGCGGAGGCCCCCGCGCTCCAGCATGAGCGTGGGCTGGAAGACCGGCCGACCGTCCGGGCCAAGCACATTCGCCGCGAGTACAGGAAAGCGCGCCGTCCGCCGGAACTCCTCGACCCAGCGCATCCCGAAGTTGAACTCGTGGTTGCCGATGACAAAGCCGTCGCACCCCAGTTCGTGCAGAATACGAAGCATCGGGTGCGGGCCGCCAAGCCCTCGCCCCAGAGCGTGATCGGTCGACATCGGCGTTCCCTGCACCAGATCCCCGAGGTCCAGAAAGACCGCTTCAGGATCTCTCTCGCGAACTCCGGCAATGTGGGTCGCGGCGCGGGCCGCCCCGCCCGGAAAGGGCTGGAGAGTGTACGGGTCCGTCCCGCTGACCCGTCCGTGCAGGTCTCCGGTGAAGACGATCGTCAGGCACCCTTCCGGGGAGGATCCGGTCATGTCGCTGATCAGCCACCCTTCCCGGCGCGCAAGATGTCCAGGATTTCGTCATTGTCCCGGATGTGACGCCCCGTCTCGTCTTTCGAGTAGATGAGCCTGCCGTCGACCGTGACATCGAAGACACCACCGGATCCGGGGATCTGCTCCACACTGGCGGGGAACGCCGCCTTGATCGCGGCCGCCAGACTGGCGGCGATGGGTTCGTAGTTTCACATCTGGCAAAAGAGAATGGACACCTTCATGGCAAGACCTCCTGGGGGGATGAACGAACCGGGGATCGGTTCGGGTGAGATTTCAGATCAGGGCAGGTTACGCACCGGCCGTTCCCGTGGCAAGATGTCCGCGCGATGGGAGGCTCCGTGAGACGAGTAGAGACATTCCGGTTCATGCACTGGGCCAAGAGACATGTTCGCGCCCACAAGTGGTGCCTCGGAGCAAGCGGGATGGCCGCGCCGTCCCCGGAGGAGTATCCGCCCTCACCCGCCCGGTACGGCGGCCCGAACTTCCACGGTCTGGAGGAACTGCGCACTGCCGTTGCAGGAGCGTACGGCGCGGACCTTGATGGAGTGCTCGTCACGGAAGGCACCAGCCTCGCGAACTATGCCGTCCTCGCGACCCTCGCCGGCCCGGGCGATCGCGTTCTCGTGGAGACTCCCACCTATCCGCCGCTGCACGAGATCCCGCGCTTTCACGGAGCCGCCGTGGAACGCATTCCGCGACGCCCGGAGAACGGGTGGCAACCTTCGCTCGCGGAGGTGGAGCGTGCCACGCGCACCCCCGTCGCGGCCGTCGTCCTGACGCGCCTCCACAACCCGACCGGTGCGGATCTCACGGACACATTCCTCACGGGCCTTGCGGAACTCGCAGCCGAACGGGACTTCCGTGTCCTGCTCGACGAGGTTTTTCTCGACTTCGCCGAGAGCGCACGGCCCGGCTTCGCCTATTCACCGAACTTCTTCTCAACCGCTTCGCTCACCAAGGTATACGGTTTCGGCGGGCTGCGTGTCGGGTGGGTGCTGGGGAATCCGGAAGCCCTCGCGCCGGTGAAGGAGTTCTCGTTCTATCTGGCGGTGGACGGTTCTCATGGGTCGCAGGCCACCGGGGTGAGAGTGCTTGCAGATCGCGAGTCGTTCCGAAGGAAGGCACGCGAAGCCGCGATGCGCGGGACGGCGGCCCTGTCGGAGTGGATCGAATCCCGTGACGATGTCAGCTGGGTTCGTCCGGCGGCGGGGATCAACGCATTCCTGCGTCTTCGCCATGTGCCGGACACGGCAAGTTTCGCGGAACGGTTGAGCGCGGAACGCGGCGTGGTGGTCGCCGGCGGAGAGCACTTCGGCCAGCCCGGGTGGGTTCGCGTCAGCGTCGGCGGACAGGAAGAGACCGTCCGGGGCGCACTTCACCGGTTGGGCGAAGCGCTGGACGAGAGGCGCGGTTAGGCTGCGTCACTCCCGTCATCCGGATTCAGAAACGCGACCCCCTCCCCGGTGATCCAGACATGGCGCCGACCCTGACTCATCTTCTCGCCCATGAGGCCCGCCGTCAGGAACTCCTCGACCAGCTGTTGCGCCTGCCCCTTCTGGTGAGAGGGAACACTCCGCCCCCAGCTGTTCTCAATGGCCGTCGTGCGATTCTTCGCCACCTTCTTCTTTACCCAGAGCCCCTTCAGAATCCGGTCGGTGAGTTCCTCGCGCGTCAGAACACGCGCGTCGGCACCTGCCTGACGCGCCCGCCCACGCAGGCCCAGAGCCTCACGCGCTCGCTTCAGATCCACGCCCGAGACGCGGGCGCTGGGGTGGCTCACCTTGAACCCGCCCTTGCGGAGAATGCGCACCGCTTCGCGCGCGGGGACTCCGGCATCCGCCGCCAGCGCGCGCACCGTTCGGTCCTTGGGCTGCATGGCGGCTAGTCTCCCCGGAACCCGGGTGGGCGCCGCTCCAAGAACGCGCGGACGCCTTCTTCAAAGTCGCGGCCGCCGCCGAGTGCCACAATGGCCTCTCGCTGCGCGTCCAGATAATCGTCGAGGTGCTGATCCCATCCTTCCGCCATGCGCCGCTTTGCTTCGCGGTAGGCCACCGTCGGACCGCACGCGATCTCCCGCGCAAAACCGATGGCGACCTCGCGGAAGGTCGTCGCGGGGAGCACGCGGCAGACGATCCCCCAGCGTTCCGCATCTGTCGCGTCCAGCACCCTCCGGGTCAGGTACAGATCCAGCGCCCGCTTGCGCCCAACGACCCGCGGCAGGAGGTACCAGCCTCCCCCATCGGGTATCTGAGCGACCTGTCCGTGCAGCATCGAAAAGGTCGCGCGCTCGGAGGCAACGACAAGATCGCATGAGAGCACCAGCCCGAACCCGAAGCCCGCAGCCGGTCCGTTCACTGCGGCGATCGTCGGAACGCGTGCATACTGAAGCGACCGGGTGATGGCGTGGAGGCTGTCCGTCAGTTCCGCGAAGAACGCGCGCGGGTCGGCATCCAGCGCGGAGGCCATCGCCCGGATGTCTCCGCCGGAGCAAAAGGCACGACCTGTTCCGGTGAGTAGCACGGCGCGAACACACGGGTCCGAGACGGCCTCCTCCAGCGCGGAAGCCAGCTGGGAGGCCATACGGATGTCGACCGCGTTCATGGCGTCGGGGCGATCCATCACCAGAATCGCCACTCCGTCGTGAACTTCCAGAGAGACGGCGCTGTCCGCTCGTTCGGCTTCCGACATGTCGCTCCTTTCGCGTGCCCGCAGGATTGCACGAACGCGCGGCAGACCGCAATCCACGACCGGGAAGGGGGCGGTGCGCCCGGCCGTCACTCCACGGGGGCGGGTATCCGGGCAAGGCGCAGGCTCCCGCTCCCGGGCGCTCCCACGGACCGCCAGACCATCCGCAGCGCCCCATCCGCCGCCACGAGTATCCGCGGGGAATCGGCGCTCGCTCCGGCCTCTCCCGCCACGACTTCCTGCGGTGCCCAGCGACGGCCGTCGCCAGTTCCGGAGCGGAAGACAATCCGCGACCGGCCCGCCTCGCGTTCCGTCCAGACCGCCCACAGCCGCCCTCCCCCTTCCGCAAGAAGGGGGCGCATGGCGTTGCCCCCGGGCGGAACCCCGGAGAGAGGCGCGGGCGGGGTCCACGACTCTCCGCCGTCCCCGGAGAGACTGTGGAGGATCTGCGCCCCCCCGGCACGCTGTTCCCGCCAGGCGACATGGAGTGCGCCGTCGCTTGACCACGCGGGAAAGGGTCGGGAGACGGCGCCATCACCTTGCGACGGATGCGCCACCTCTCTCCAGGTGGACCCGCCGTCTTTCGAGACGCGGACCGCCACAACAGTCGCCTCGGCGAGCCCCTCCTCCCACGCCAGCGCCACCGCCCCGACATCGCTGACGGACACCGCCACTTCCCGCCCGGCCGCGGATTCCGGGTCGATGCGCACCTCCGGTTCGTCCCATGCGAAGGGAACGCCGCCACCCGTTCGCGCAAGGACGCTCACCTTCGCGCCTCGTTCGTCCCACCACACAAGCAGCACGCGCCCCTCCTGAAGGGCCACCGGGTGCGGGTGGTACGAGTCGGCCGCGCCCGGGAGGTCGGAGTCGATCCGTACATCCTCTGCGCGCCAGGAGACCCCGCCATCGGTCGACCGGTTGAGGTACAGGTCGCGCCGCCCGTTCCGCAGATCCTCCCACGCCACCCACACGGTCCCGCGGTCGTCGGTCGCAATGGCGGGAAGCGAAGAGACCGACGATCCCCGCGGCGTGGTATCGACGCGCGTGGCCGGATCCGGCCAGCTTCGCCCGCCATCCGGAGACCGGCGGTGGAAGATGTCGTCGAGTCCCGCCCGCGAGTCCTGCCAGGTGGCGTGAACCACACCTCGCGACCCGGCCGCAAGGCGCACTTCCAGCGAACGCGCGTCCCCGTCTTCGTCCAGGCGCACGGGGGCGAGCGGGCCGCCGTCCGCATCCAACCGACGGAAGAGAATGTCGCGCGCGGCGCCGCGCCCGGACTCCCACGCAACGATCATCTCGCCCCGCGCACCCCACGCCAGTGCGGGGCCACTCGCCGACGCGGGCGACTCCGGTGCGGGCAGGAGCGTGGAGACGATCACGAGAAGCGGGGACAGAAGCACGGGACCCTCCGGAACCGACCTGATGAGGAATGCACCCTAACGCACTACGGCGCCGGGAGTCTCCCCCCGGCGCCGCTTACAGGAAGCGTCTCCCTCCCCCCTATTTGATCAGGATCAGCTTCCTGGTTTCCGTGGTTCCATCGGTGACGAACCGTGCGAAGTACACTCCGGCCGGAGCCGCACTCCCCGATTCGTCCATGCCGTTCCAGTTGACTGTGTGTCCACCGGCGGCGAGGTTCTCGTCTACGAGTCGCGTCATGTGGCGACCGCTCACATTGTAGATGTCGAGCGTCGCGTGACCCTCCGCGGCGAGCGCGAAGGACAGTTCCGTTGACCGCGCGAACGGATTGGGCGAAGCCTCATGAAGGCCATGTTCCATGTCCGCTCCACCCATCAGTTCGTCCACGCCGGTCGTGGAGGTCGTGTCGCACACATCTCCCACCCCGTTGAGGTCCGCATCTCCCTGCATCGGGTTGAAGGTGTACGGGCAGTTGTCGACCAGGTCGGGGATGTGGTCGTTGTCCGTATCCAGAATCAACGCCACATCCAGCCCATCGAGATCGTCTTCGTCCTCCTGGAGGGGAATCGCGGGGATCGGCTCCACCAGCCCAAGCTGGAAGCCGTCCAGCACCTTCAGGTTGTAGCCGGTGAAGTCCGACCAGAAGATGTCTCCGGCGCAGTTCCCGGCTGTGCACTCGGTGTTCACGGCCGTCCCGGGAAGTCCCCAGGTCCCGACACCGTCGACCGAGAACCAGATCTGGTCCATCCCCCGATCCAGGATCCCGTTGGGCTGACCTTCCGGACCCCAGTCGTAGAGCGCGAAGGCGTCGATGTTGTCGTCGTTGCCGTCGAGGCCCATCGACTTCTCATCCGCGAAGAGGCCGTGCGATCCGCTGAAGTTGGTGATGAAGATGTCGGCGGCCTGCTCCGGCGGGCCGGAGGACGCGCACTCCGTCCATGCGGCATTTCCCGGAAGCCCGCAGGACACGCGATTCAGCGAGAAGTACAGGAACGGGCCTTCCTGCGGCCTTGGTTCATCGTGCTGCTTGCCAAAGTCGAAGCCGTCCAGTTCGTCCGGAGTCTCGGTCTGTGTGCCCGTGCCGAGTCCGAGCATGATCTCGGGAACTCCCAGGTGGTTCCCGATGGCAAACCCGTTGTCGTTTCGCAGTGTAAAGTAGATGTCTCCCGGGGCCTGCCCCATGCCCGCCTCGGTGAAGACATCCGGCGGCCAGGAACCCGGGGTACCGACAGCCTTCCGGTCCACCGAGAAGAACACATCCCGATTCAGCGGCTGATCTCCACTCCCCTGATCCACGGGCTCGATCGGATCGAAGCCCCAGGACATGGCGTCCAGTTCGTCTTCATGGCTCAGGCCCATCCAGAAGGAGAACTGAACCAGCCTGTTGTTTCGGTCCGGCCACCCGGTGGGCGTGTACTGGGAGGAATGGAAAATCTCGGCCCCGTCGGGAGAGAAGGCCATGACTTCATTGTTGATCGGGGACAGGAATCCCTGTCCGTCGCTCTCCACGGTGAAGTACACGGGAGCCCGAAGCGCCCACGCGGATGAGGAGAAGAGCGTCAGTGCCAGCAAAAGTGCCAGAAGAGTGATGTTCCGCATGATGGTTCCTCCTGCTTTCCCGACCGTCGGGCCGGACTATCGACGAATCCAAGGGGCGGCTGGCCTGGATTCCCACCATGGGACACGGCACGGGAGCGGTTTTTCACGCCGTGGGAGAAAAACGGGGGTGTTCCTAAGATTGTTGTTTTTGTCCCGCGCCCCGACCGGCTTCTCTTCATTGAGCTAACTTCCGTCTGGGTTGGAGGTTATGCAGGCACGACCGCGGCTGGCCCCGCCTGGAATCCGACCGAAGGAAGCCGGGATGGGGGGGGTTCGGACAGTCCGGGGACCGATTCCGCCTTCATCCTGAGGCCGGGCCTCTTCCCCCCGGGGGGGCCGACCGGGGGCCGTCTGGCGCACAGAGGGCCGTGACCGGGGCCCCTGAGAGCTCAACCCATTGGGTCCTGGTGAGATGCGCCGCCGAGGAGGCAAGCGGCAGGGCCGATGATCAGCGCGGGTCCGGCACGCCGTGGCCCCATTGCCCAACAACAATCTTCAGAACACAGTCGAACTTCTGCGCCCAGAGGGGGTATAGGGGGAGGCAGTCACACAAACCCAGGACGAAAGGCAGAAGCCATGAAGTCTCCGTTTCGAGTATCCACAATCCTCCTGATGGTGGTCTGCGCCGCTTTCTGGACGATTTCGGCCGCGAGCGCCGCCGATTCCCCAACCTCCGAAGCCACTTCCACCCAAAAGACCGTCGAGGTCGTAATCGGCGAGGACGCGGACGGTGCCGGCGGGGTTCGGACGATCGTCTGTAAATCCTATTCCGGCGAAGGCCACCCTGAACGCCGGGACCATCACGCGGGCGCAAACCGGGGGTACCTGGGCGTTGAAATCGACTGCCTGAAGGGAGACCTCGGCTCGTTCTTCGGCGCGGACAACGGTGAGGGGGCGCTCGTCACTCGGGTCCTCCCGGACACTCCGGCCGAGAAACTCGGCTTGAGGGTCGGCGATGTCCTCCGAAGCGTGGACGGCAAGACCATCCTCAACCCGCAGACGCTTCGACAGCTCGTGGGATCCCGCGAGGCGGGAGATGAAGTGAGTATCGCCTGGCTCCGCAAGGGAAAGTCCCGGGACGACAAGGTGGAGCTCGCCACCCGCAAGGCTGAGTGCGGGCCCGGCAAGCGCGGCGGACCCGGTGGCGGGTACCCCGGATGCGGGCCCGGCAAGCGCGGCGGACCCGGCGGCGGGCACCCCGGGTGCGAATCCGGCAAGCGCGGCGGACCCGGCGGCGGGCACCCCGGATGCGGACCCGGCAAGCGCGGCGGACCCGGCGGCGGGCACCCCGGATGCGAATCCGGCAAGCACGGCGGACCCGGCGGCGGGCATCCCGGATGCGAATCCGGCAAGCACGGCGGAGCCAGCGCGAAGTGCGACAGCCGTGGCCCGGGCAAGGTCCGGGTCTTCGCGAAGATTCAGGAACTCGGAGAGGAGCTGGATCTCGATATCAACCTGGAGGAGCTGGAACTTCTCGGGGAGGAACTCTCCGGGGACATTGCCGGACGCGTCGAGGAGTTGGAAAAGCTCGTCGCCGAACTGGTCGAGAAGTGGGAGAAGCGCTCCAAGGAGTAGCCTTGCTCTGCGTATGTCGGCCTGCCGCCCGGGTTCATCCACGACACCCGGCGGCGGGCCTCAGTCTTAGAAGGCGTATTCCACTTCGCCGGAGAGCAGCGTCGTCTCCGAGTTGTCCAGCGGGTCCTTGTGGTCTTCCGGGAACCAGTGGCCAAACACATGGACCGAGATCCCGGGGTGCGGGTCCCACGACAGGAGAATCGTCGCGCGGTTGAAGGTGTAGTCCGTGTAAAACACCTCCGTGGAGTAATCCGTCTCAACACCGGATCCTTCCACCGTGTAGTTCCGGAGTCCGACCTCATCCGTGACCGTGATCCATGCTTGGTCGCCGATCCACCAGGTCGCCCCGATTTCCGCACTGACTTCGGTGTACTCCTCTCCCGAAGCGGTGTCGCTTCTCAGGGTCGAGAGAACCGGCATGAACGAAAGGTCCAGCCCCTTGTCCAGGGGAACGCCCAGACGAAGACCGTGCCGGAAGAACTCGTGGTCGAAGTCCAGATCGTCCGGCACATCAAACCGGACCACTTCGCTCTCGTGGACCACGCCGACCTCGTACCCCGCCGGAAGCCCGACGATCACTTCCCCGTCCAGACGATTCTCCCACGAGTCCCCACGGACGCTGTTCGCGTTGTAGATGCGCCGCTCCAGACGGTTCGCAATGTCCGCGGACGACGACGCGCCGAACAACAGTGAGAGATCCGTGTCAAAGGTGCTGCGCCCGTAACCCAGCGAGGTGGAGTCCGGAACGGAGCGCCTCCCGTATCGGTAGCCCACGCCGGCTGTGTTCAGATCACCGAAGTCCCACCGCAGTTCCGCACCGGTGCGCAGGCGCGAGGAGTTGAGATTGTACTCGTCCGGGTCTTCGTACCAGGTGACATCCACGCTCTCCTTCACCCTTGCCTCCAGTCCTCCCCCGAGATCGCACCGCCACGAAAGCGAGAGGTCATCCTGAACGGAGTCGCTGGAGATCTCATAGTCTCCGCCTTCCCGAAACACACGCACCGTTCCGCGATGGTTCACTCTCAGGCGGTGGCGACCCCTGCGAATCTGCCCGTCGAAGTCCATCGCGAATCGGTTGGTGGATCTTCCGAAGCGGGCTTCCGCGTCGAGCTGAAAACGATCGCGCCCGGAGGACGGCGTGCGAAGCCGAACCCCCAGAAAGGCACCCCGATCGCTGACGGTGAGGACCGTGTCGCTGTCTTCGGTGGTCTGATAGGTCTCGCCGAAATACTCTAGCCCGACTCCCGCGTACGGAGCCACTTCCATCGAGTGAGCGGCGCCCGGGGCGACTGCGAGAAGGCCCAGGACAGGAAGAAGCCTCCGCACGCGGGAGAGGCGGGGGGGGTCAGTGCGTGCGAAGAAGCTCCAGAGCCTCCGTGAGCAGGATCGTGGCGGTTTCGACATCGGCCTCCGTCAGGATCTCGTCGGCGATGGCGGCCATTTCCTCCGCCTCTGCCAGCACCAGCGGGTCGAAGTCGGGATTCTCGCGGATTGTCAGCGACTCCTCAACGAACTTCTCAGCCAGTTCCTCGTAGACGGCCTCCCCGGGAGTCATGCCCGGAGAGGCCGCCGCATGAACGAAGCCGCACGCCAGGAGGCACGCGGCCACCGCTGCCTTGCGGTTCATCCCGATACCTGAACGGCCCGCCGGATCAGGCGTTCCGCGACTCGGGCTTCCGCCATGGCCGCGCGGAAGTTCTCTTCCGCCAGAAGGTCCCGCGCCCGCGTGAGGTGAT
The DNA here is from genome assembly GCA_030747075.1 of Gemmatimonadota bacterium. Taxonomy (NCBI): domain Bacteria; kingdom Pseudomonadati; phylum Gemmatimonadota; species Gemmatimonadota bacterium. The sequence goes on along the minus strand of JASLLL010000004.1, from coordinate 46,676 downwards.
CCCGCCCGCGATCGAGCAACCCCTGCGCCAGCTCACTCCCCGACTCCGCGACGATATCGGCCGCGTCGGCAAGCCGCGCCTCCAGCGCCTCGATCCGCGCAAGAACACGCTCCGCATCCAGAGGGCCGCCCGCCAGGCGCGCAGCCCGGTTCACGAGATCCCGCGACTCCCGCGTGGCCGCCAGCGCGGCGCGCGGATGCCCGGAGGCCAGATCGTCCTTCGCACGGTCCTGGAGGTCGATTCCGCGCTCCAGCATTCGGATGGCCCCTTCCACGCCACTCTCTCGAATCGGATCCCCCGCACGGTCGATGAGCCGATCCGTGCGTTCGATCTCGCGCCGGAGCCGTTGCAGCGCGCCGGAACCATCCGAAGCACCCGACGCCTGCCGCAGAAGCCTCTGCGCGGAGACGGCCAGCCGGAGCGCGGCCTCGTAGTGCTGCTCTCCGAACTGTCGTTCGGCCCGCTCCAGTTGCGAACGAGCCTCTCGTACAAGGTGAACCACCGCGGCGGGCGGGTCATCGCCCAGTTCGTCCCGTACCCGCTGGAGAGCGACTCGCGTCCGCTCGATCTCCCGGTGCGCACGGCGACGAAGCGACTGGTCCTCTCTGGCCAGATTGACGGCCTTTCGCGCCAGCACCCGGGCCTCGCGCGTCAACACGCCCGCCCGAAGCAGACCCGTCGGCGTCTCCAGATGGAACTGCGCCCACGCTGCTTCCTGTGCGTGTTCCGCCGCCACCAAGAGCCGCCTTGCCCGCTCCGAATCACACTCTCCGACGATCTCCCGGGCGCGATCCAGCCCGGCGTCCGTTCTCTCCAGTTCCTCCAGCACGCGATCACGGGGGGCGGCCCACACTGGATCCGCGAGCAGGGTCGCCAGCGCCACCGCACTCAATACCCCGAGAACCGCCAGGATCCGCTTTCTGTGCGTGGTCTTCCCGATCATGGTGCTCTCCCTCCAAGGACACTTTCCGGTTCCGCGCCGAGAAGTTTGCAACTCGCGTGCCAATCACGGCCAAAACCACGCGACCGCAAACGCCTGCCTCCACGGCAGTTACTCGTGCTCCCGCACCCCCTGCCCCGATCGTAGTGCCGGGACTGTCCCATTGCGTACAGGTCTGGCCCGCGAGGGGCATCCGTCAGACCTCTTCGTCTCCGTCCGATCCCGGTTCGATGCCGTACTTCTCCAGTCGCCCGTAGAGCGCGCGCCGCGTGATGCCCAACAGGCGTGCGGCCTTCGACTTGTTACCGCCTGCGCGGTCCAGTGCTTCGCGCACCATCGCCTCTTCCTGCCCTTGCAAGTCCAGACGATCGCCGGAGGCGGACCCGACGCCCCCGCTTTTCGCCGGACGCGCGTGAGGAATGTAGATCTCCGCCAGCGTAATCGGACCCTCTCCGGCAAGAATGACCGCGCGCTCCAGGACATTCCGCAACTCCCGCAGATTCCCGGGCCAGTCGTAGCCGGTCAGCGCGTCCATGGCGGCGGTGGCGACTCCCGGACCTTCGTAGTGCGCGCGCTCCAGAAAGTGCGCACAGTACGAAGGCAGATCCTCCATCCGACCGCGCAGCGCTGGCAGCTCCACCGGGAACACATTCAGCCGGTAGAAGAGGTCCTCGCGAAACGCACCCTCTTCGATGGCACGGGGAAGATCCCGGTGCGTCGCCGCAACGACGCGAACATCCGCCTCGATGGTCTGCGATCCCCCGAGTCGATGGAACCGGCGCTCCTCCAGCACGCGCAGGATCTTCGCCTGCGTGGAGGCCGCCATCTCACCGATCTCGTCGAGGAAGATCGTTCCACCCTTTGCGACTTCAAACCAGCCCGGTTTCCGCTGGGATGCATCCGTGAACGCACCCTTCTCGTGCCCGAACAGTTCCGATTCGAGAAGCGTCTCCGAAAGCGCCGCGCAGTTCACCGCCACCAGCGACTGGTCGGCGCGCGCACTGAGGTCGTGGATCGCTCTCGCGACCACCTCCTTGCCGGTGCCGCTTTCTCCCGTCAGCAGAACCGTCGCGTCGGTGGGGGCCACCTTCTCCACCAGCGCCATGACCCGCGCCATGGCCGCGCTCTCTCCGCGCACCATGGCGGAGGCCCCGACTTCACCAGGAAGCGCCTTTCGCTTGAGAAGCCGATTCTCTTCCGCAAGCCTTCGCGTCTCCAGCGCGCGTTCCATCACCAGGTGAACCTTCTCGAAGTCCACCGGCTTCTCCAGGTAATCCGCCGCCCCTTCCTTCATCGCCGCCACGGCGGTGCGAACCGTCGCGTACGCCGTCATCAACAGCACCACAACCGACGGGTCGGACGCCCGCGCCGCGCGAAGAACCTCCAGCCCGTCCGTTCGACCCAGGCGAAGGTCCGTGATCACCACATCAAACCGCTTCGACCCCACGAGCCGTACCGCATCGTCCCCGTCGTTCGCCGTGGACACTTCGTGCCCGGCGGCCGCCAGTTCCGCTTCCAGGAGAGACGCAATCCGGGGTTCGTCGTCCACTACGAGAATCGTCGACATCACTCCTCCTCCGGACGCGTCGCGCGCGCCTGCGGGATCTCCATCGTTACTCTTGCTCCGCCGGAATCCGCGTTGCCCAGAGTCAGCCGCCCTCCGTGAGCTTCGACAATCCTCTTTGCCATGGTGAGCCCCAGTCCGCTTCCGGATTCCTTGGTCGTGTAGAAGGGCTGGAACGCGCCCTGCAGTTCCTTCCCGGAAAACCCCGGTCCGCTGTCCGTGATCACGGCGCGGGCCGCATCCCCCGACGCGTCGACCCGGGCGCAGATCCGCCCGCCGCCCGGCATGGCCTGCACCGCGTTCAGCAGAAGGTTGAGCAACACCTGCTGGATGCGCCGGGGATCCGCGTCCACGGGAAGCGCCGCATTCGTTCCGACACATTCAATGGTCACGTCGTCGTCGATCCCCTGCTCCACCATCTCCACGCTGCGCGCCACAAGCCGGGAGAGGTCGCACTGTTCGGTCTCCATCGGCTCATCCCGGGCAAATCGAAGATAGCCCTCCAGGATCCCGTTGAGCCGCTCCACCTCCTCCGGAATGAAATCGATGCGCGGGTCCGCCCCGGCGGAGTCGGGGTAGCGGCGTTTCAGGAGGCTCGCCGTTCCGGAGATGATCGCCAGGGGATTCCGAACCTCGTGCGCGATCCCGGCCGCCATCATCCCCATGGCACTCAGCGTTTCCGACCGCGCGAGGGCGGTCTCTGTGCGCATCATGTTTCGCGCCATTGAGACAAACACGATGCCGAGGAGCGCCACCAGGACCGCACTCACCGCAGACGCCACGACCAGCGTTCGCCGGAGTCCGGACATCGTGTCGAAGAAGTCCGAACCCACCGTCACGCAAAGCACCGCACCAACCGCCCCGTCCCAGTCGGTCACGGGAGCATAGGCCGCCTTGAGAAACAGGCCGTTCACTTCCTGCGAGGGCGATGCCGCAGGAACACCGGCCACCGCACGGGTGAACGCGCTGAACTCTCCGCCGAGCACAGGGCTGGTGGCTCCCACGCTCAGGTGGTGGAAGTCGTACAGGACGACGCCCGCCGTATCGACCAGAAACAGCCCGTCCAGTCCGTGGCCGTCCACCAGTTCGCTCATGGCACGACGAACGAAGGTGTCTTCGTCCACCTCCGGGCTGAGAAGGAGATCCGGCGTCGCGGCGTCGATGGCGGAACTCGCCACCGTGACCAGGCGACGGCCCAGTTCCTCTTCCACGGAAGTGGACACGCTTCGGAGGATGAACCAGTTCGACAGGTTCACGACCACGATGATGAGTGCGAGCGTACCCAGGAGAAGGCCGACCCGCCTTCGCCCTCCTGAGAACGCCACGCCGGGAGAGTTCGCTTTCATGGCGACGAAGACTACCGGGGAGGCGTGACGCCGTCGAGAATCGAGACCGGGGGACACGACGGGGAATGATCGGACACCGTGGACACACTCCGACCCGCGCACCCCGCCAGAGAGAGCGGTGCGCCCACCACTTCCCCCCCCGGGGGGCACGAATCCCCCCAAGCCTTTGAAACGGCGGGAGTTCCCACTTCCTGCCGAAGGCTTCGGTCCTCAAGCGAGAGACTCAGACCGCCGAAAAAAAGGGGACATCTTGCACAACGGGAGAAATCCCGTGGGGGCGTTTTCTGTTCTCGGTTGATGCCTCGACCGCCACGACACGCCACGGACGCGGCCGTCCGCAGGGAGGTTCTAACGGGTGAGACATCCAGACCCGTGTCCCGTGATCCTTCTCGCGGAGAACGATGCTTTGACGGTACGCTTCGTCCGTTCCCTGCTGGAAAAGCGGGGGTATCGCGTCTTGCACTCGTCGTGTCCGCGTGAAGCACTCCGAATGTCGGTCGAAAGCAGGGTGAGTCTGATCGTCGGAAACCCGGGGATCTCGCCCCGGGAACACCACGGACTGCTGCAGGCCGTGCGCCGGAACATGCGCCTCGCGAATGTCCCGTTCATCACGCTGTCAAACGGGACGCGGGAAGAAGACGCGGTGCGCTGCTTCGAAGAAGGGACCGACGACTACCTGACACGACCGTTTCGCGCACGGGAACTGGTCGCGCGAATCCGGAGGCTTCTCGAGCGAGCGGAGGGCAATGGCGGATGCACTCCAACCTGATCTCGGCGATCTTCACGCTCGTATCGATTCTCTTCGCCCTGATGGGCCTCATCCTGGTGCGCAAGGCCGTCGCGGATGGCGCAGAGCGTCGCCGCGCAAAGCAACGGGACATCATGGAGCCGGATCTTCTCTCCTACGCGCACGCCCCGGACGGAATGCTCTCCGACCGGTTGGGTGCGGTTCCGAAAGGTCGCGCTGCCAGAGTCGCGGAGCAGGTCTTTCTGGACCACCTCACCCGCGTCGACGGGCAGGAGAGAACGCGGATGAGCGAAGCGCTCGTGGAGATGGGTTGCGTAGACCGGTACCTTGCGGACCTCGGGCGACGCAGCTGGTGGAAGCGTGCGGACGCGGCGGACAAGCTGGGTAGAGCGAATGTGCGGCGCGCCGCGCTTCGACTTGCCGAAACCATGGACGATCCCGTGCCGGAGGTTCGCATACGCGCCGCCACCGCGCTGGGGAGGCTGGGCGGACAGTCGTCGATTCAAACGCTCGTGGGCGCACTCTCTGAACCGAGCCGTTGGTCCACGCTGCGGATTGCCGATATCCTCGCCGCCATGGGGGGCGATGTCGTAAACGAACTCGTCGATGCGTGGCCGACCATGAATCTCACTGCGCGCATCGCCACCATGGACATTCTCGCAAGCATCCAGCCGACCCATCTCGGCGAGTGGCTTCTCGGAAACCTCTCCGCACCCGAGGAAGATGTCCGCGCGCGCACCTGCCACGCACTGGGGGCCATCGGTGATCCCGAGTTCGCGGGCGCGTTGACAGAAGCGCTCCGCGATCCTTCCTGGCCGGTCCGTGCCATGGCGGCCAAAGCGCTCGGGCGAATCGGCCACGAAGGAACCGTCGACGCGCTCCGCACGGCGCTGGGAGATCGAGCCTGGTGGGTCCGCACGAATGCGGGGACGGCGCTGTGCGCCTTTGGCCGAAAGGGCACGGCCGCACTCATCCGCACACTTGCCGACGGAGACCGCTTCGCCTGCCAGCGCGCCGCACTCATGCTGGAGGAGTCGGGCGAAGTCGACCGTCAGGTGGACAACCTCTCGCTCCCGGAGGGGATTGAACGATCCTCCGCCGAGAAGCTCGTTCACGCCCTCGTGGATGCCGACCGAACCGATCGCCTCCACGAACTCGCGCGCGTCCACCGCTCCGCGCAGGTGCGGACCGCGTTGGAGAGTCTTCTGTGCGCAGGGGACGAGTCGTGAACTGGGCGGAAGCGGCCACCCCCTTCATCGAAGGGTTCAACTACTTCGTGCTGTCGTACTTTCTCGTGCTCAACACGACTTACTTCGTGCTCTTCCTCATCTCGCTCACGGAAATCCTGCGTTTTGTCCGACGCACTTTCTTCTCCGACTATCAGCAGATACTCCGATCGGACATGACCTGGCCCATCTCCGTTCTGGTTCCCGCATGGAACGAAGAGAGGACGATCGTGGAGACGGTACGGTCTCTTCTGCGCGTTCGATACGGAGAGTTCGAAGTGATCGTCGTCAACGACGGGTCGGACGACGAGACGCTTTCGCGACTGGTGGATGCTTTTGATCTGGTGCGCGTGGACGGCGTCATGCGCAGGTCGCTGAAGACGCGTGCCATGCGGGGCATCTACGCATCGATGGACACGCCCGGACTCGTCGTGGTGGACAAGGAACGCGGCGGAAAGCCCGACGCCCTGAACGCAGCCATCAACATGAGCCGGTACCCGCTGGTCTGCTCGTTCGATGCGGATTCCGTAATCGACGAGAACGCGCTCCTCCGCGTAGTGAAGCCATTCATGGAACACCCCGACGAAATGCTGGCCGTGGGCGGGATTGTGCGGATCGCCAACGGCTGTCGCGTCGTGAAGGGCCTTATCGCACAAATCGGCCTGCCGGACCGGCCGCTTCCGGTTCTCCAGGTTGTGGAGTACCTGCGCGAGTTCCTGGTGGGACGCGTCAGTTGGAGCGAACTCCGATCCGTACTCATCATTTCGGGGGCGTTCGGCATCTACCGAAAGGACGCGGTCATCGAGGTGGGTGGCTACTCGTCGAGAACGGACACGGAAGACCTGGACCTGGTGCTCCGGCTTCATCGACACGCACGCGATCAGGGCCGGAAGTACCGGATCGTGTTCGTTCCTGATCCCGTCTGCTGGACGGAGGCCCCCACAAACATCCGCACCCTCATGCGCCAGAGAAGCCGCTGGCACCGCGGGTTGATTCAATCGCTCTGGAGCCAGAGGCGAATGATCGGGAACCCGAGGTACGGAAGCGTCGGCCTCTTCGCGCTGCCGTATTTCGTGCTGTTCGAGATGTTCGGTCCGCTGGTCGAGACGCTCGGTTATCTCGTGATTCCGATTTCGTGGGCGCTGGGCCTGCTCAACACGACCGCACTTCTCCTTTTCGTGGCGGTGGCCATCGTGTACGGGATCATCCTCTCGATGGCCGCAGTACTGCTGGAGGAGCTTTCGTTCCGCAGATACCCGGGCTGGATGAACCTCGTGAAGCTCCTGACGGCGGGCGTCATGGAGCACCTGGGTTACCGGCAGATGCTCACGCTCTTCAAGGTCAGCGCATTCGTCGATTTCCTCTTCGGGCGACGGGAATGGGGTCGAATGGATCGCACGGGTTTCCGGGGCGCGGACGAAGACCCGGAAGCCGATCCGGAAGACGCGGACACGACAGAGCCAGTCGAAAGTGCGGAGGAGTCGTCATGAGAATGCGGTTTGACGAGACGACAACACTGCCCTGGATCTTCGCCTTGCTGCTGGTTGCTGCCATCGTGACATATGCGGTGTCCAATCTCGACGCAGTCTCCAACCCCCTGATCGAAATCGCCCGGGGCATGCGGTCATGATCGCGCTTCTTCTCCCCCCGGTGATTCTGACGGCCGCGCTCGGCGCGGCGGTCTGGCCCTGGTCTGCGAGCATCGGTTCCGAACGCCCGGTGCGTCTCCTTGCCACGATGGTTGGCGTGTCGGCCATGATCGTCGCTCTGGAGGTAACACTCGGCGCGACGGGCCGGCTCTCGCCGGGCTGGCTTCGGGCGGCCGCGACGGCGACCGCAATCCTCCTGGGTGGTGGCGCGGCCTTCCGCAGCCGCCGCGGGAGGCCGTCACCCGGTTTCTCAGGCCGCCGTCCCGTGACCCGCGCGGGAGCGCTTCTCGGCGGATTCGCGGCCCTTGCCTATGCCGTGCTTCTCGGAGTCGGCACGCTTGTTCCGCCATACGGATGGGATACGCTCGTCTATCACCTCACCGATGTATTCCACGCAACCCGCACGCAATCCCTCGACCCCTTCCCGTTTCCCGGACGCATGTTCTTCTTCCCGATGGTCGGCGAACTCCACTCGCTCTGGGCGCACCTTCTCTCTGGCGCGGGGGCGGAATCCTGGCGCACGACCGGCGTCGCGCTCATTCCGTTCGGACTCACCGCCGGGGTCGCGGTGCGCGTGGCTGCCGACGCGCTCGGACTTCGCGAGGCGCGCTCGTGGGTGGTACCCGCTGTCATGCTGACGCCGATCGTGATGATCCAGCCGCTCTCGGGCTATGTGGACACGATGTTCGCCGCGTTTCTGCTGGCATCCTTCGCGTTCGCGCTTCTCGCCGCGCAGTCGGGACGCACCGCCCATGTCGCCATGGCCGCACTGGCGGGAGGACTGGCTCTCGGAACGAAGCTCTCCTTCGTGGTTCTCGGGCTTCCCGTACTGGTGGTCCTTGCGGGACGCGCACCTTGGCGCGGAACGCTCGGCGGCGGATACCGGCGCGCCGCACCGCGGTTCGCACTCCTGGCGCTGCTCTTCCTCGCGGGAAGCGCTCCGTGGCTCGCCCGGAACGCGGCGAACACGGGAAACCCCGTTCACCCGACTCCGGTGACCGTCGGCGCCATCACGCTCTTGAAGGGGCCACTGCCGATCGAAGGGTCGACCCGTCAGGAGTCGTGGTTCGTCGAATCTCCCGCTGGCTGGGCGACATACCCGTTCCACGAGACCTTCCACGGGCGGCCCGCATGGACACTGGAGAACGGGTTCGGGCCTCTCTTCGCCGCGGGGTTTGTACTGGCGCTTCCCGCCTTCGCACTGGCCTGTCGCCGCCGGCAGTGGGTCGCCGCGCGCGCGCACCTTGCCCTGCCGCTCACGCTGGCCGCGTGGCTGTTGGCGACTCCCTGGCGCGAGCCGCGCTATGCCATCGCCGCCTGCGGGTTTTCGGTACTTGCCGTCGCCGCCGTCTATTGCGAAACCGCCCGGCGAGCGGCACCCCGCCGTCTCGCGACGGGCGCGGTCACCTTCGCGATCCTCTTCGCGGGAATCGGGGGGATGGCATCCGCGGTGCCGGAACTCGGGCGCGTCCTGGAGCGGGCGCGCGCGGGAGAGTGGTCGCCCGGTCGCTACTACGAAATGCAATACGGTGCCGCGGGACGCGCGTTCAACTGGATCGCGGAGAACACACCTCCGGGGGATACGGTCACCTTCACGAATGCCAGCTTCATTGCGCCGCTGTTCGGGTGGCATGGACGCAACGGAGTGGTCTATTCGCCGACAATGGACGACCCTCCGGTCGGACCCGCCCCGCGCATCGACGACTACCGCGCGTGGCAGGAGAGCCTCGACGAGAACAGCGTGCGCTGGGTCGTGGTCTGGGTTCCGTGGTGGGAGGAAACGGGCTCTCCCGTGGCGGAAACATGGGTGGCGAACCACCCCGAACGCTTTGAACTGGTGCGCGACTTTGAAGGACGAGCGCGCGTTTATCGAACAACCCCTCCCGGCGGAGTCCACTTTCCGGAGGACCGAGGATGAGACGCTCTTCACAGATTCCACGCGGAACGAGTGCGTCGCGGCGACTGGCGCAAGGCCTGCTCGTGGCCGCGCTCTTCCTTTCCGGCAACGCGCATGCGACCACCCTCGCGCCGGAGACGGAATCTCCCCGCGTCGGGTCGCCGCGGATCGTCGCGCCATCGGACAATGCGAACCATCACCGCATTCGCGCCCGGGAGCGGCGGGCCGAAGGGCGCTTCGACGATGCGCTGGCCGCCTATCGCGAAGTGGTCCGTCTCGACGCGCACGACGCGGATGCCTGGTTCTGGATCGGGACGCTGGAGCGGTGGGCGGGACGACCGGACGAAGCCCTTCGCGCATACGATCGCGCGGTGGAACTGTCTCCGGATTCCCCGGAAGCGCGAACGGGTCGCGCGCGCGTGCACCGAACACTGGGGAACGAGCGTCTTGCGGAGACCGACCTGCGGGCCGCGCTGGCGGTCGTCCCGGGCAACCCGGACGCGATGGGGCTCCTGGCGGATGGGATCGCCGCGCGCGGAGAGGGCCGACGCGCCGCCGGCATTCTCCGGCAGGTGTTCGAGGGCGCGGAACTGCATCGTCGCCTCGGGGACACATGGCGCCGTGCCGGGCAGACCACTCGCGCCATCGCCGCTTACCGGAACGCGGTGGAGGCGGATCCGGCCGACGGTGGCAGCCTCTACTGGACAGGAGTGCTGTCCGCCCGGATCGGCCGGACCGAAGAGGCACGCGCGGCCTATGACCGGCTGCTCGCGCTTCGCCCGGGAGATGCCGGGGCACGCGAGGGGCTGGACGCGCTGCTCCCCGATCATGCGGTGGAGGTCACGGCGCGGAGTTCCCGGGCTCAGGTGATCGAAGGCCTTGAAGACGAAGGTCTCTTCCTGAACGGGACTCCCCTCTCCCCGGTGCGGGTGGAGTACCTCACGCAGAGCGGGTCCACGCGGGTTCGCCACGCCGCCGCCTCCGACGGCGTGATGTCGGCAAGCGCGTCCTGGTCACGCGAAGCGGTCACGAATCTGGACTACGGGGCGGCTGTGTATGACTTCGCCGTGTGGCGCGGGGCGGCCCGGTTTGAAGGCCGGCGAAGCGACACCGTTCGCTGGTTCGTGCGCGCCGGCGGGGTGCGTTATGACTCCCGAACCGCCACTTCCGTCGCCAACGAGGACCACGCTCAGGCGGGGGCGGGAATGACACGGACCGGCCGCACGGGAACGCTCCGGGCGGAGTGGGACTTCGCGCCGGTGATCCACCGTGGATTCGCGGGGGGCTTCGACTTCCGCATCTTTGATCGGCATCGCATCGCGCTGTCCGCGGACCGGCGTCTTCGTCGTGTCACACTTTCCGGGTCGATCGGCGGCGACCGGTACGACAGCGGCGTCGCGGTCCCGCGCGCAAGGTTCACCGTCGCGCACGCATTCGACAGCGGCCGCCTCGCGCTGGCCCTGCGCCACGATCCCTTCCCCGCGCGATTCCTCTCGGAGGCGGATCTCGACATCGTGAACATGGACGCCATGACTCTCGGCGGGTGGATTCGCCTGGACCCCACACTTCGGCTGGAGGGGGAACTCCTCGCCGCGCGGTACGGGCTCACGCCGCGCACGGTGGTGGTGGGGTCGGATCTGGTGGAAGGCCCGCGCGAACACAACACGCGTCGCTTCCTGCGGGCCGAAACGCAGTGGCGGCCCGGCGACGGGGCCCTCGTGATCCACACCGGCTATCGATCGGACGAATACGACTTCGACACCGCGCCCTACAACACGAACAACCTGCATGGATGGACGGCGGGTGCCACGCTGGAGGGAACTTCCGGCCCCGTCACCTGGATGGTCCGGCACACGCGCGGACTCACGGGCGATGAGCGCAATGCATCCTACGACGCCAGCGAGTCCACGGCGCGGCTCACGGCGTCCTTTGCAAGGCCGCGCGGCGCTCCCGTGCGAATGTCGGTAGAGGCCACGCTGCACGAAAACCAGTTGGGCGAAGAAACGGAAGCGGCGACGGCCTCGGCGGTGATTCCGTTCTAACGGGAGGTGGCGGGGGAGGCGAACTCCCCCCCCCTCTCTCTCCCTCAGATCCCGGACAGCACATCCGAAAGATCCGGCTTGCCGATGACCTGAAGGTCATATCGAACGCGGACGGACGGCTTGTCGATCTTCAGGATGCGTCCCAGATCGATGGGCGTGGCGATCACCACCGTGTCGCAGTCGACGGAGCGGATGCTCTTCTCCAGATCCCGAACCTGCGCTTCGCCGTACCCCATCGCGGGCAGCAGCGTCCCGATGCCGGGGTACTTCTGAAAAGTCTCGGCGATGCTGTCCACGACCCATGGACGCGGGTCGACAACCTCCGCCGCCCCGTATTTCCGCGCGGCGACAATGCCCGCGCCGTACTTCATTTCGCCGTGAGTCAGTGTCGGGCCGTCTTCCACAACCAGTACGCGCTTCCCCTGAATGAGCGAAGGATCGTCCACCGAAATGGGCGACGCCGCCTCCAGCAGAACCGCGCCGGGATTCAAGCGTCGTGCGGACGCGCGGACCGCGTCCACTCCCGCAGCCTCGGCCGAGTCCACCTTGTTCACCAGTATGCAGTCCGCCATGCGCAGGTTCGTCTCCCCGGGATAGTACGACGCTTCGTGCCCGGGCCGATGTGGATCCACCAGCGTAATCAGAACATCCGGCTTGTAGAACGAGGTGTCGTTGTTCCCGCCGTCCCAGAGGATGACATCCGCCTCCTTCTCCGCCTCTGCGAGAATGTCGGCGTAGTCCACGCCCGCATACACAACCACACCGGTGTTGATATGCGGTTCGTACTCCTCCATCTCCTCGATGGTGCACTCGTGCTTCGCAAGGTCTTCCAGGCACGCAAACCGCTGCACGCGCTGCTTGACGAGATCTCCGTAGGGCATGGGATGGCGAATCGCCACGACCTTTTTCCCCATGTCCTGCAGCACCCGGGCCACGGCCCGTGTGGTCTGGCTCTTCCCGCAACCGGTGCGAACGGCGCAGACCGACACAACGGGCCGGTTCGACTTCAACTGAGTGTCTGTCGCGGAAAGAAGCGCGAAGTCCGCACCTGCCGCATTCACGCGGGAAGCGAGGCTCATGACATACCCGTAGGGAACATCGGAGTAGGCGAACACGGCCAGGTCCACGGCCTTCTCCGCCATCACCTGCTCCAGTTCCGACTCCGGCACGATGGGAATGCCGTCGGGATACCCGGGCCCGCACAGTTCCTGCGGATACATGCGGCCGTCAATGTCGGGAATCTGTGTGGCCGTAAAAGCAACGACCTCGCAGGAGTCATCCCCCCGATACACGGTGTTGAAGTTGTGAAAGTCCCTTCCGGCCGCGCCGAGAATGACGATCCGTTTCTTCTGCATCTTCCCGCCCTCCGAAACCTGCCCTATGTGGTCTGTGTGCGGTGAACCTTCGTTGTGTGACTCCAAAAGCAAGCCCTGGCTCACCGGGGAGTCCCGGCGGGCCACAGCTAGCGCGTCTCTTCCCAGAATGTCCGTCCCTCCAGGTGGTTCCAGAATCTCTCGTATACGCGACCGTCCGGAAGTTCCTCTCGCAGGAAGCCCAGCCGCTCCCCGCCTTCGGTCGTGAAGATCACCAGGACGCTTCCGGTGGGAGGAACGCGGGCCCGGCTGTCATCATAAAAGTAGCTCGGGAAGGAGAACTGATAGATCTGGCGGTTGAGGCCCAACAGTCTCGACCGCGTCTTCAAGTCCGGCATCTCTCCGAGAGCCGGGTCGATGCGCGACCAGTCCTCCACGGGAAAGCGCACCCAGACTTCGCGGGCTGAGTACTGAAGCGATTCGCGGCCCATGTCCTTCTTCCAGCTCTCCGCAAAGGGCGAACGCGGGGTGATCGTGACCTTCCCTTCGCCGAGGATGGACATACCGCTGGGTCCGTGATGCGTCGAGTACGGAAGCACATGGCCGGTGAACCCCTCCAGCGTGACGGGGCCGAGCACTGCGGAGAGGACCGTGCGAATCACGCGCATGTCGTCCCTCGTGCCGCTGAAGGCGAAGGAGGGAACCCACTCTTCATTGTCGTCGGCCAGGCCTTCGGACAGATCCACGCTCTCCCGGCCTGTTCCGCTGCGAATCATGGTGAGGCGCGGATCGACCGCCACGCGCGCAATCCGCGAACGGTCCTTCATCAACACGCTCCGAACCTGCCCCGGCTCCAACAGGAGCAGCGTGCTCCGGATGGGGATCCCGTTCTTCGCGAACACGGTGACCTCCACCGGCGCGGTGGCGGTTCCGGAGTTCTTCACTTCCACGCGAAGATGCCCCGAGCGTTTCCCCTTGCCGGGGCCGGTCGAGAGAATCTCGAACGCAGGGAGATCCGTGGTCGAGAGAAGGGGCGCGAGGAACTCGTGCTGGTTCGGAAGCATCTTCGCGACGGAGGTCAGGAAGTCCCCGGCGGTGGCGCCGGCCTTGGTTTCCGACCGAAAGCGTTGAAGAACATGCATCCAGCGCGTGCGCGGGGGAACCGCTTCCGCGGCCGCGTGCGCCACCAGTGCCGCACGACCCTCCAGCACATCCGCGGCACCCGGCGAAACAGGGACAAATCCCGTCAGAGAGCGCGGAGCGTTCCCTTCCCGGGCCAGCGCTTCATGCCGTGAAGCCGCAACCCGCGCATCCATCCGGTCCGGCCGATCCTCCCCCAGCACGGCCACCGCGGTGACATCGCCCAGGTACGCCTGGACGCCCCGTCCCAGCCACGCCGCAAGCGGGCCGGTCGGCGCGACGCATTCCGTCCAGTAGGACGCGGCCACCGCTTCGGAGAGTCGCCGGACCGCAAGCACGGCGTCGACATCCCCCCCGGGGGACGGCCCGACAAACAGCGTGCGAAGCCCACCGTGCGTACCCGGCTCCGCCACGCCGACGATCTTCCACGGCCCTTCTCCGCACGGAGGTCCCAGCGCGGTCTCCAACGCATTCGTCAGCGCGGGAAGTTCCCGGCGAAGCCCCTCCGAAAGAAGGTCCCCGGAGCCGCCGCGCTCGTGGAGAATGGCCTCCTGTGCGCCGAGTTCCTCGCGCCGGGATTCGTACGACCCCCATACCGCGTACGGGCGACCGGACGAGGCGGACTGCCAGAGACTGGCCGACCCGACGCGACTGCCGCAGGCGATCCCCGTCGCGCCGTCCGCAAGGCGGAAGCGGGTGGAATGCGCGAGGCTCGCGGCGCCTTCGGCCTCCAGCGACGGAAACCACCCCGACCCCGGCAGGAGCGCGCCTTCGCCATCGCCGATGCGGATTCCCGGGCGTTCCCCCGGGGGAATGGTCCCGCTCAGCGCGATCCTGGCGGACTCACCCCCGGAGGGAAGCGACCAGGCGCGAAGGTCGGTACCCTCCACGCGGCGACTGGACGGGTCTGCGCTGCGTCCGTCCACGGACGCGGACTCCAGCTGAACGACACTCGCGAGGTACAGCACCAGCGGTCCGTCCCCGGCGCCGTCCACGGTGAACTCATACGCAACACGGAGCCCTTCTTCCGCGCGAGCATCCAGCGTGACCTGCCCGCCGGAAAGCGAAGCCGCGAACGCCCCGGAGGCCGCCGTGACCGCCACCGAAGCCAGCGCACAAAGGACGCTCAGCCGCACCCGCCCGTTCGGCACCCGGTGCGACCTGGAACTACGCCACAAAGGAGTCGATCTTCTTCGTGAGGTCTCCCTTTGCGGGAGCTCCGACGGTCTGGTCCACCAGCTCACCGCCCTTGAAGTACAGGAGCGTCGGGATAGAGCGAATGGAATACTTCGTTGCGGAGTTCGGGTTGTCGTCCACATTCAGCTTCACGATCTTCACGCGGCCCTCGTACTCCGCAGCGACCTCTTCCAGGACCGGCGTCAGCATCTTGCAGGGTCCGCACCACTGTGCCCAGAAGTCCACAATCACGGGAACATCCGAGGACACCACCTCGGCCTCGAAGTTGGCGTCGGTCACGGCGGTCATCTTGCTCATCAGCATCTCCTCCACAGTTGATCAGGTTCTGACAGAATCCACACCCTGCGTGTCTCGCCAGGCCCCGGCGGTGCTTCGCCGGGAGCTTCGCGAGGTAGGTAGGGTACTGCTCCTATCATATTTGGCGAGGTCTGTCCTGTCGCCTTCGAATCCGACGGGAACGGGGTCGTCTTGACGGTCGGGGGTGCCGCTCCTATGGTTCCGGTCACTTTGATCAGAAACGGGAAGCCGGAAGCGGGGATTGGTCTTGGAGTGGCTGGCTTCAGAAAGCGCACACCGGGCCTTCGTCGGGGTTTACTTCGTGCTTTGGGGGCTCCTGGCGTGCCTCGGGGCGCGCAGGCTCTGGCTTGTCCGGCTCTCCCGGCAGGGGGGGGAGCGGCCGTTTCCCCGGGGGGAGTTTGAGAGGCTCCCGCGCGTGACCGTCCAGTTGCCGGTGTACAATGAGCGATTCGTCGTCCGGCGGCTTCTTCAGGCCGTCGGTGAACTGGACTACCCGTCCGATCGCCTGGAGATCCAGCTTCTCGACGACTCGGACGACGACACCACCGACATCGCCGCCGGAGAGGTGCGCCGCCTCCGGGAGCGCGGCGTCGACATCCATCACTTGCGCCGGGAAACCCGCGAAGGCTACAAGGCGGGCGCTCTGGCCTACGGAACGAAACTCGCGCGTGGAGAGTTCCTGCTGATTCTCGACGCGGACTTCGTCCCGCGGCCCAACCTCCTCCGGGAGACCCTCCCCTTCCTCGCGGACTCCGGCGTCGGCATGGTCCAGGTTCGGTGGGACCACTTGAATCGCAACCACTCGCTGCTCTCTCGGATTCAGGCGATCTCTCTCGACGGGCACTTCCTCGTGGATCACGAAGCCCGCGCAAGGAACGGCCTCTTCTTCAACTTCAACGGAACGGCGGGCATCTGGCGAAAATCCTGCATCGAAGACGCTGGCGGCTGGCACCACGACACGCTGACGGAGGACCTCGACCTGTCCTGGCGCGCACAACTCGCCGGGTGGCGGTTCGTCTTTCTGCGGGATGTGACCTGCCCCGCGGACCTTCCCGTGGACATGAAAGCGTTCAAGGGCCAGCAGTTCCGATGGGTCAAGGGGTCGGTACAGGTTGCGAAGAAGCTCCTCCCGCGTGTCTGGAACTCCCGTCTTTCCCTCGCTCGCAAGCTGGAAGCGTCCATCCACCTCACGCAGAACTTCGCCTACCTGCTCGTTCTGATCCTGTCGGTCGTTCTCTTTCCGGCCGTGTTGATCCGGTACCAGACGGGGCTGGCCTTCGCGCTGGTGGTGGAACTTCCACTCTTCCTTCTGGCGACGGGTTCGGTGTTCGTCTTCTACCGCCTTCCGCTGGCCCGCGCCCCGGGAGGCTGGGCGGGCAAGCTGTGCGATCTCCCGCTGATGATGGGCGTCGGGATCGGGCTGTCGGCCAACAACTCCCGCGCCATCGTGGAGGGGATCATCGGAAGGGAAACGCCCTTCCACCGAACGCCAAAGCTCGACCCCCGCGCCCCTGCCGACGGAATCGCCCACGAGTCCTATCGGGGCCAGCCCAGCGGGACGGTCGCCATCGAACTCCTCTTCGCCATCTACTTCATCGCCATCTCCGTGTTCGTGGTGCGCCACGCGCTTTTCGCGTCCGTCCCCTTTGTCGCGGTCTTCCTGTTCGGCTATCTCTTTGTCGGGCTGAAATCGCTGCGTCGGCAGCCTTCGTGAGCGACGCGGCGCGCGTGTCGGTCATCATCCCCGCGCTCAACGAAGAAGCGTCCCTTCCGAGCGTGCTTGCGGACATCCCCGGAGCGTATGTCCGCGAGATCCTTGTCGTGGACAACGGATCGACCGACCGGACTGCGGCCGTGGCGCTGGAGGGTGGAGCGCGCGTCATCCGGGAACCGCGCGGCGGGTACGGGAGCGCGTGCCTCGCCGGGATCGCCGCGCTGGAATCGCCGGATGTCGTCGTCTTCCTCGATGCTGACCACTCGGACCATGCGGAGGAGCTCCCGTGGGTCGCCGGTCCGGTGCTTCGCGGGGAGGCGGACCTGGTCATCGGAAGCCGCATGACCGGTCGGAGAGAACCGGGCGCGCTTCTCCCGCAGGCCCTCCTCGGCAACCGGTTCGCGACGCGCCTCATATCCCTGATCTGGGGCGTGCGATTCACCGACCTCGGCCCGTTTCGCGCTGTGAGCGCGGAGGCGCTCGCCTCACTCCAAATGGCGGACAGGGACTTCGGATGGACCGTTGAGATGCAGGTGAAGGCCGCGCGAAACGGACTCCGGTGCGCGGAGGTTCCGGTGCGTTATCGAAAGCGCATCGGACAGTCGAAGATCACCGGAACGATATCGGGAACGCTCCGCGCCTCCCGGAAGATTCTCTGGGTGATCTTTCGGGAGGCGGTGCTTCGAAGGCGTCCTTCCTGACGCGCAGGAATCCCAGGGCCAGCGCGAGAACCACCGATCCCCACAGAATCCATCGGGTGGCCACCGGTTCCGCCCACACCCCGGTGCACGCAAACAACCACCCCGCCGCATACGACACCGGGGCCAGCGCAATCAATGCAATGCCCGCGGGCAGGACCGCACGCGGCAGGAAGGGAAGCAGCGGAACGAGCCAGACCAGGTACCACGGGTGTGCGGTGGGCGTGAGAACGAGCGCCGCCCCCACGGCGCAGGCACCGGCCGCCAGGGGGTCGCGGATGCGCCATGCGAAGATGCCCGAAAGCGCGACGGCGGCGGTCGCCAGAATCACGCGGAGCGGAGCGGCTGGAATCCCCGCCCATTCGCCCAGCGGGAAGAGAGCGCCATGGGAACTCCATCGCGCGGCATAGGCCTCCAGCCCGCCGAACACCCCGAACCCCGCGTCCAGATGCGGCAGATAGAGAAGAAGCGGGAGGGCCGCGAAGAACGCAAACCGCGCGCGATCCCGGGGACACAGCCGAATGAGAAGCGCCGGGAAGAGAAAGAGCGGCATCGGTTTCACCAGAACCGCCGCCCCCAGAAGAAGACCCGCCGCAGGAATGCGGGAGGCCGCCCATGCCGTCAACCCTGCGGTCATGAGCGCAATCCCGGCCGGGTCCACATGCCCCCCGGCCGCGGACTCAAGGGCGGCCAGCGGGCAGAGCGCGTACACGACGGCGACCCGGGGATTCCGGCCGCGCATGCCCAGCAGGAGCGCAAGAAAGGCCGCGGCCGCCAGATCCAGCGCGGCGAAAAGTGCCCGCACGCCACCCGGCCCCGCTCCGACCGCATCCAGTCCCCGAAACAGCCACTGCGCCACGGGAGGATAGATGGTCGGAATGGACGGGTGATTCACCAGCGCGCGGACACCGGTGTCCAGCGCGTCCAGTTCGGGTGACTGCGGTGCGTGCGCGTAGGGATTCACGCCGTGGTTCGCAACATGTCCGTCCCAGAGGTAGCGATAGAGATCGTCGGACAGCGGGGTCTCCGGCAGAAGAAGAAGCGCCCGGACGGCTCCCCCCGCAATCAGCAGAAGCGCGACCTCGCGACGAACGCCTCCCCCCAACCCTCCGCGGTCCCGCACCACCGCCAGCGCCCAACCCCCTCCGGCGACCAGTGCAAGCGGCAGGAAGGTCGGATACGACGCCACGGGGTCGCCCAGCAGGGCGATGACGGCAAGTGCCGCAGCAATGAAAACCCCGTGAAGTCTCAGCCTGCGTCCTCCTCCATGGACTCCAGAACGCGCTCGAGCTTCTCGCGGGCTTCCGCACCCACCGATTCCAGATCCGGATTGCCCGTCACCGAGACCATCGCCACAGGGTTCATGGCTGAGACGCTCGTCCCCCCGCGCTCGTTCTCGTACACGATGACATTGCATGGAAGCAGAAGGCCGATCTCCGTCTCCGCCGTCAGCGCCCGGTGGGCCAGTTGCGGACTGCACGCGCCCAGAATCACATATCGTCGAAAGTCCACATCCAGCTTTTCGCGCATCGTGGCCTGTACATCAATCTCGGTCAGCACTCCGAAACCCTCGTCGGTCAACGCGGCCACGACCTTCGCCTTCGCCTCTTCATATGGAATGTGAAGCTCCACTCCGAGCCCGTACACCCCCGTGGTGACGCCCATGCCTGCTCCTTTCACACGATGGTGGATTCATACGATCGGCGCATTCTCATGGGCACAAAGCGAGGATGGCAAGGGAATCCATCGCGTCAGACGCGCGCGCCAGCCTTCTTCCGGGATGTCGCGGCGGAACTCCCGGTTCCGCGCGTCTCCACGAGGCGGAGCACCTGAGCGGCGCGAAGCGTGATCCAGTCGTCTGTGAGGTAGAGCGCTTCCGCACGAAGACGCCCATTCGGATCGGAGAGAAGCAGCCTCTCGCGAAGAGAAGGGTCCGCCAGTTTCCAGTGCCCGTCCGCAAACTGCGAGTCCCGGATCCATTCAATCCACGGAGCGAGGTGGGGATGTTCGGGGGAAGCCCCAATGGCCAGTGCCAGGCGAAGATCCTCCAGCGTGAAGTACAACACGCGGTCCGCCAGCCCCGGCGGCATGGGGGGAGCCCCTTTGCCTCGATGGGGGCCGCACGGATCCTTCGCAACATAGACCTCCGTCACGACCGCGTCCGGGTCGTCCATGCGGTCCAGAACCCGATCCGCGAACGCCGCCGCGAGCCGTCTGCGGACCGTCGCGTACCGGCGCACCAGCGTGGCGGGCATCTCCGCAAAGGCAGCCGCGACCGATCGGGTGAGCGTGTAGCTCAGGAGGTCGTTTTCGACCAGCTCCGCCCTCGACGGGCGGAACGCTCCATCGTCTTCCTGTTGCTCCGAAAGCCAGTCCAGCGCCGCCCGGATTCTCCGGTCGCGACTCTTGCCGAACGCCATCAGTATGCGCAGGTACTCGGCGGTCACGCGCACGGAGTCCACGCGCACACTGCTTCCATGCGTGTCCACTTCGTACGGTTCCAGAAAGCGCCCGTCGGGGTGCGTGCGCTCCAGCATCCCTTCCAGGAGAGTCGCCAGCGCATCCGACGGCCGGCAATGCCCGCGTGCGAGAAGTGCATCGAGTGCCACCGAGGCGTTTGCGGAAAGCACGGTTCCGAGGACACCCGAGGCCCTCCCCCGGAGACGGTCGGTCTCCGTGGCGCGCACAAACGGAAGCAGAAAGAGCTCCCGCACATCACGCGCCAGCATGTCCTTTTCGCAATCGTCACAAATGTCCCGAATCGGTCCGAACTTCCGCGGAGATCCAAGCGTGCGGGCACCATGAAGGCGCACGGCGGAGCAGCCTTTCGCGGCCAGATACTGGATGGCGGAACCCAAAGCGGTGGTGTTCATTCAGGGATGTCCCATCTGATTCGGGCAGCAGCTGCCTGAAGGCATTGTACCATACTTCGCAACTCAAACGAATGAAGGAGGTCCTGGTTCGTCGCGGGCGCGGGTCAGGGGACCCCACGCTTCCCCGATCTTCACCAAGGATGCGCAAGGCATTTCCCCCCCCTTGCGCGCGGGAGGCTCGTGGGGCATCGTGGGGGCCGACTTCTTCTGACAGCCCCCGCTTCCGTCGTCCGCCGGAGACCGCGTTGAAAACCGTATACCTCGATCACAACGCGACCACCCGGGTTCGCCCGGAAGTCCGCGAGGAGATCGCCGCGGTACTTGCCGAACCGGGGAATCCCTCCAGCGCGCATCAGTTCGGCCGGGTCGCCCGCGAGGTGCGGGAAGCCGCACGGGAACGCGTCGCGGCGGCGGCCGGATGCGCCCCCCGCGAGGTTGTGTTCACCTCCGGCGGTACCGAGGCCGACCACCTCGCGCTTCGGGGGTTGACGGGAGGAGAGCGGGGAAACCACCTCATCGTTGGTGCGACGGAGCACGAAGCCGTCCTCACCACCGCCTCCGCGCTGCGCTCCACGGACACCCGGGTGAGCATCCTCCCCGTCGACGGGTCCGGACGCATCGATCCGGCCTCCCTGCGGGACGCGCTTCGACCCGACACTGCTCTGGTCTCCATCATGGCCGCCAACAACGAGACGGGCGTTCTCGCCCCGCTGAAGGAGCTCGGCGAGATCTGCCGGGAGCACGGGGTTCTCTTTCACACGGACGCGGTGCAGTGCTTCGGGAAGGTCCCGTTTCGGTTTTCGGATCTCCCCGTGGACGCCGCCTCTCTCTCCAGCCACAAGATCGGTGGGTCGGCGGGGTCGGGTGCGTTGCTTCTTCGCAAGGGCATTGTCCCGAGCGGCCTCGTCACCGGCGGCGGACAGGAGCGGGGAATCCGTCCGGGAACTGAGAACCTTTCGGGAATCGCGGGGTTCGGAAGAGCGGCGGAACTCGCGGCGCGTGAGGTGAATGAGTTCGGCTCCCGCACCGGGCCATTGCGCGACCGGCTGGAGCGGGAAATCCGGGCCGTGTTCCCCGAGTCGCTGGTGAACGGAGCGGAGGCACCCAGGCTGCCCAACACGAGCAACATCGCCTTCCCGGGACTGAATGGCGAAACACTGATGATCGGCCTCGACCTTGCCGGCATCGCGGTCTCCACGGGTGCGGCGTGTGCAGCGGGGGCTGCGGCGCCCTCGGGCGTGCTGACCGCCATGGGGCTGGATCGAAGCATCGCGTCCGGCACGCTGCGCTTTTCGCTGGGGAGGGAGACAAACGCGAACGAAATCGATAGGGTTCTGAAAATCCTGCCCGGCGTCGTGAAAACTGCGGACGGCACCGGACACTCATCCTGAACCGGGGGTTCATCCCTCCTGGAGACACGCATGAATCCGATTCCCTTGCGCCGAGTCATCCGCCTTGTTCTCTGCCTCACGCTGTTTGCGGGCTTCGCGGGTTGTTCCGCCGACCAGGGCTCCGGCGACGATGCCGCCGAGGTCGCCAAAGAGACGCCGGCCACGACGGAGGCCCCACCTCCCCCTGCCGAAGGCGCGGCCACCGAACCGACGGACGCCCATCCCATGGCGCCGGACTTCGAGCTTCCCACCGTGGACGGCAAGACGGTGAAGCTCTCCTCGCTCCGGGGGAAGGTGGTGCTTCTCGACTTCTGGGCGACCTGGTGTGGCCCGTGCCGAAAGGCCATCCCCCACCTGAACGAACTCCACGGAAAGTTCCACGAACGCGGGCTGGAGATCGTCGGACTGTCGCTGGACCGGGGGGGCGCAAAGGATGTGAACGCCTTCCTCCAGAAGCAGAAGATGGTCTACACGCTCGCGATCGCGAACCGGGAGGTCGCCGCGAGTTACGGAGGCGTCCGGAGCATTCCCACCGCCTTCCTCGTCGACCGGGAGGGACGCGTCCGGCAGCAGTATGTCGGTTTCCGGCCGGGATCGGTCTACGAGAAGGACATTCTGGCACTTCTTGAGGAAAAGACGGAGCAAGGCGACGATGACACAATCTGACCGTCCTGCCCGAATCGGGTGGCTCCTTTTCGCCGTGCTGATACTGCTTGCCTTTGTTCCAGCGGCCGCGCGCGCGGCGCCCACCGGCGAACTGAGTGAGATCTCCGCGCTGGAAGACCGTCGTTCGTCCGGCGAGGGAAGGCTCGCGGAACTCCTCGCCCGGGGCGGCCCCGCGGTTCGCTCGGCCGCCGCACGCGCCATGGGCCGCAACGGATACGCCACGGATGCGCCGACCCTGACCGCCGCACTCGGTACGGAAAGCGACGCCGAAGCGCGGTTGGAGATTCTCTTCGCACTGGGGCAGATTGGGGACGCGTCCGCGGCAGACGCCCTGCAAGACGCCGCTGCCCGGGGCCGCCCGGAGTCGGAACGCACCGAAGCCATCCTTGCACTCGGGAAGTTGCCGGATGCGGGGGCCGCCGTCCTCGGCCATTTCGGCGACGCTTCCGAAGCGGTCCGCGCCGAAGCCGCCGTGGCGCTGGCACGAACGGCGGACAGTTCCGCCGCCGAATCGCTGCGCCCGTTGCTGAACGACCCGTCGGCGAAGGTTCGTGCCGCCGCGGCATGGGCGGCGGGTCGGTTGGGCGCGACGGCACTCGCCGCCGACCTGCGCGCTTTGCTGAACGATGCGGACGATTCCGTTCGCCTTGCGGCATCCCGGGCGGTGGGGGATCTGAAAGACCCGGACGCGCTCCCGGATCTGAAGCCTCTTCTCGGCGACGAGGACTGGCGAATCCGTGTGAACACCCTGCGCGCGCTGGGCGAAACCCGGTCTCCCGATGCACTCCCTCTTCTGATCGGACAGGCCGAAGATCCCGTCGTTCATGTTCGAACCGCCGTCGCTTCCGCCGCTGAGTTCATTCCGTGGCACTACACGCGCGATGATCTTCTCTTCGGCCTGTTGAAAGACCTGGAACCGCAAGTCCGCGCCGCCACAATGATGCCGCTCGCCGCCGGTCTGGAGAAGTTGGACCACATGGCGGACGACCACTTCACGGCGGCCGACGACGAAAGCGACTATGTGAAGGAACACGCCTACGCCAGCTTCGAGTCGGCGGGAGAGAAGGTGTCGAGAGACCGTGCGTACCGGTGGCGGTCTTCGTGCAGTCATTACATGAAGTGGCGGCTCCGCGACCCGGAAGTCTCCCTCCGCGAGCGCTTCTCCTGCGCGATCCACCTGGGCGGGTTTCAGGCGAACTTCCCGAGAGGGGAGCTTCTTCAGGCACTCGCCGGGCGCGAGTGGTTGCTGGCCACCGGGGCCGCGTTGTCACTCGGGAAGCTGGACCCGCAGGACGAGACGCTTCGCGCAAAGCATCGGGAAGAGACTCCCGCCGCGCTGGTTGCGGCACTCGACGGCCCGGTTGCCGGAGAAGTGGATGTTCGGCTGGCCATCGCCGAGGCGCTGGGTTCCTTCCCGCATGAAACGGCCCTCTCCACGCTGGAGAAGCTGGCGGCGTCGGACCCCGAGCGGCGCGTCCGCGTACAGGCCGCGGAGTCGCTGCAGAAACTCGGCGAACCGAGACCGTCCATCCCGCCCCCGGGACCGCTTCCCGGCCAGGCCTCTCCCGTCGACAGCGACTACTTCGCGGGTGGAAAGGAATCGATGGAGGCCATGATCATCACCACGCGCGGGATCCTCTCGATCGAACTCCTGCCGGAAGTTGCGCCCCGAACCGTCGCGAACTTCGTGAAGCTCGCGGAAGACGGATTCTACGACGGGCTGATCTTCCACCGCGTCGTGCCGAACTTCGTCATCCAGACGGGGTGCCCGACCGGTACGGGGTGGGGCCACCCCGGGTACGACATCCGGTGTGAGACGAGCCGCCTTCCCTTTGAGCGCGGAATGGTCGGCATGGCCCACGCCGGGAAGGACACGGGCGGGAGCCAGTTCTTCGTGACGCATTCCCCTCAAAGGCACCTGGACGGCCGGTACACGATCTTCGGCCGGGTGAGGAAGGGCATGAGCACCGTGGACGAAATCCGAGCGGAGGACACGATCCAGCAGATCCGAATCCGCCGCTAAGACCGGCGGAGAGCCTCTCGCGCGAGCAATGGAACGAGTTCGGGGTCGAAGAGTGTTTCGGCCCCTTCGCGCAGGCGATCGAGCGCGTCATGCAGGGGTACGCGGTCGTCCTGCGAAGGGCGCTCCCGATGATCGAGCGCGTTCGACACCGAGATGATCCGGCCGAACAGGTGGATCGACTCCCCGGCAAGGCCGAGCGGGCGACCCGTCCCGTCGAAGTGCTCGTGATGCTGCTCCACGCCTTCGATGACACCCGCGGGCAGGTCTCCGTGCGTAAGGAGCCGCGAACCCAGCATGGCGTGCGCTTTCATTCGCCCGGCATCCGGCGGGGCACCCGTTCCGCCACACGCGAGGATCTTCCCGATGTCGTGGAGTCGCGCGGAGAGCGATAGCGCGCGCAGGTCGGCGTCGGAGAGATTCAGCGCCCGCCCGAGGAGTACCGCCCATGCGGCAACGCGCTCACTATGCCCCCGATCGTCCGGGTGGAGGTTCTCCAGCGCCTCGACCAGTCCGGACGCAAGGCCGGATGTGGTTCGCTGGTGCCGATCCAGCCGCATCCTGTACTCCACGGCAACTCCCGCCGCCGCCAATAGACCGTCTCGCACGCCCTCGCCTGCTCCGGGTGCGGCGGGCACGGAGGCACCTCCGCCCAGAAAGACGACCGCCGCACTGTCCGCAAACCCCGGCAGCGACGCGCCCCACTCCAGTCCCGCCTCAAAGAGCAAATGAACTTCCCGGCTTCCGGCTCCCTGCGGGGCGATGGACGAAAGAGCCACCGGCTCGCTCGCGGAGATCACCTGTTCCCCTACGCCGTGATTGATGGAGAGCCCGATCCGGTCCAGGCGCTTCGGCGCAAAGCCGGACGCGGACACCAGCGTGAGGTGCCCCCGGTAGTCGGGAAAGAAGAGTACGCTCCGGTCCACCTTCAGTTCATGGCCGAGAACGGAAAGAACTTCGTCGGCAAGGAACTCCATTCCTGACGCGCGGGAGAAGGACCGCGCCGCCGCGACCACCCGATCGACGGACGACCCGCGCTTCTCCAGCAGGTCCTCCGCCTCGCGGAGGCGGTCGGCCGAGTGCGCGGCGCGAACGGCGGCACCCAGAAGGCCCGCCAGAGCCGCCCGTGCTTCCAGGCCGGGGGGGCGCTCCAGAACGAACCCAAGGTCCACATCGCCGCCGGGGAACGGAATCCCAAGCCCGGCCACGACATGGCTGGCTCCGTCCGCCAGAACCTCGGTGAAGAATGGCCGCAGTCCGCGTCCGTCGGTGCGGCGGAAGATCTCGGCGGAAACGGCGGAGACCACATCGTCGGAGAGACCCCGGCGCGCCTCCACCCACGACGAGTCCCCTCCCGCACGCCGGAGAACCAGGCTTCCCTGAAGGCCGAAGAACTGCTCGAGACCCTCGGACACGACATCAATCCGACCCTTCGTGTCCGGAATCCGCGGCAGCGACAGGGAAAGCCGACGCCCCAACTCCAGGCACCGGGAAGTGTCGTCTCCGGACGGCTCGGCAAACCCGGAAACCAGCAACTCCTCCACGGACGCGACCACGACGGAGGGGTCCGGAAGGCAGTGGGTCACCGCCGCGTCGGGGGCAGTGGGAAGCCCTTCGGCAAGCCCGCCGTCCGCAACGAGAAGCGGCGCCTTCTGCGCGACCCCCGAAAGGCGAACCGCTTTCCCCGGTCCGGGCCCGGAGACCACCACATCCGGCCGAAATCCCTCTCGGATGAGCCGGAGCGCCCCCTCGCATGAGTCCACCGCGGAGACCTCATGCCCCGCGCGATCCAGAAGGGCATCGATCTGAAGACGCAGGTCTCCCTCCGTCTCCACCAGAAGTATCCTTCCGCCACGCGTCATCGGTGGATTCCTCCCGTTGCCCGAACGGACCGGGCGGGCGCAAACGGCACTTGCGAACCCCTCAGAGGAGAATCGGCCGATTCGGGCCGTATCATGAGGCGCGGGTGGGGTTTGACAGCGCGTTTTTCACCTCCTACGCTCCGCCGACCGGCACGGGGGGAACGGTCGTGAAACGCTCCACATGGATCAAGATGTGCGGCATGACCAACGCACGGGATGTCGAAAACGCGGCGCGGGCCGGGGCGAATGCCGTGGGATTCGTCTTTGCGGAAAGCCCCCGGAGGGTCCCGGCGGAGACTGTGGGCAAGATGGCCGGGGAAATCTCCCCGGATGTCCTGCGCTACGGGGTCTTCACCGATGCACGGGCTGAGGCCATTGAAGAAACGGTCAAGCGCTCCGGTATCGACCGAATCCAGTGGCACGGAGACGGAATGCCCCCACTGAGTGAAGAATCGGGCCATCGAATCGTGAAGGCGTTCCGCGCACGGGACGATACGGTTCTGGAGGAGATCCGCGAATGGGCTCCCGATCTCTTCCTTCTCGATTCGTGGGTGGAGGGGGTGGCAGGAGGAACCGGGCGGACCTTCGACTGGTCGATTGCGCAGGCGGCACGCGGACTGGGACGACTGATCCTGGCCGGGGGCCTCACGCCGGAGAATGTGGGCGACGCCATCCGCCAGGTGCGACCGTTCGGGGTGGATGTTTCCGGCGGGATCGAGTCCGCTCCCGGGATCAAGGATGCGGATCGGATGCGGGCATTCGTCGAGGCGGTGAGGGCCGCGGACAAGGAGACCGACCGATGAGGGAACTGTCCTGCGCGACGGCCGGGGAGAGCCACGGCGCCTGCCTCATCACGCTGGTGGAGGGACTTCCCGCCGGATTTCGGATTCCGCTGGAGAGGGTCGACTCGATGCTCGCCATGCGCCAGGGCGGGTACGGTCGCGGCGGTCGCCAGTCGATCGAGACGGATCGTGCGGAGTTGCTTTCCGGCGTGCTGCGGGGGAAGACGATCGGTTCCCCGGTCGCGTTGCGGATCAACAACCGCGATCATCGCATCGACGAGGCCCCGCCCGTCCACCGACCACGCCCCGGGCATGCGGACCTTGCGGGCGCATGGAAGTGGGGCACGACCGACTGCCGTCCCGTTCTGGAGCGCGCTTCCGCACGGGAGACCGCCGCGCGGACCGCCGCTGGCGCGATCGCCCGGGGGCTGCTGGCGGAGTTCGGCGTGGAAGCGGTCGGGTTCGTGACGGGAATCGGCGCGGCGCGGGCGGACATTCCCGGGGACCTGTCGCCGGAGGAAATCACGAAGCTCCGCGACGCCAGCGAAGTCTACTGCCCGGCCTCCGGCGCGGAGGAGCCCATGAAAGCGGAGATCGACGCGGCACGGGAGGACGGGGACACCGTGGGCGGCATCATCGAAGTACGCGTCACGGGATTGCCGCGGGGCCTGGGAAGCTGCGCCCGCTGGGAGGACCGTCTCGACGCACGGCTGGCGGGCGCGGTCATGGGCATTCAGGCGGTGAAGGGTGTGGAGGTCGGCGCGGGGTTCGGCGTGGCGGAGCGACGCGGGTCGGAGGTTCACGACGAAATCCTGCCGGACAGCTCAAGCCCGGGCGGAATCCTGCGACCCACCAATCGAGCGGGCGGCCTGGAGGGCGGCATGACCAACGGGGAGCCGGTGATCGTGCGCGCGGCGATGAAGCCCATCTCCACTCTCGCACGCAGGCTTCGATCCGTGGACCTCGTGACAATGGAGGCCGTGGAGTCCGCATTTGAGCGAAGCGACATCTGCGCCGTGCCTGCGCTCTCGGTGATTGCCGAAGCGGTGGTCTGCTTCGAGCTTGCTCGCGCATTCCTCGCGAAGTTCGGGGGCGACACGATGGCCGAGACCACGGCACGCTTCGCGGCACTCACTCCGCCCGCATAGCCCGCCGATCCGCACTGCTTGCGGGTGCGTACCTCCGCTGATACGCTGCCGTCCGTTCTTTCCCGTCACCGTGGAGGTCACCGTGCGCCATCGCGCCCAACGCATCCTTGATGCCGCGTCCGTCCCGCTCGACGCGGTGGTTCTCATGAACGGACGCATGCCGTTCTCCGACAGCACATTCCGCTATGTCTCCGGCGTGACGCGTGGCGGCTACGAGAACTGCGCCGCCGTACTGCTCCCGGGCGAGAAGCCTGCGCTGGTCGTCTCCGATCTGGAGCGCGAGAGCGCGCTCACCGCGCCGGACTCGGAGATTCACGCCTACGCGTCGCAGGCCGCACAGCGGGGAATCCTCACCACCCTCCTGGGGGACGCAAGGCGCATCGGCGTCCACGGGCAGGGGATCGTGAAGGCGCGCGCGGATGAACTGGCGGAGACCTTCCCGGAGGCGGAGATCGTGGATGTGACCGCCGCCGTCAATGCCGCCCGGCTGGTGAAGGATGCCGAAGAGATCGCGCTCATCCGTGCGGCCTGCGCGCTGACGAGCGATGTCGCCGCACGCATTCCGTCGATGCTTCGCGAGGGCATGACGGAGGTGGACCTGTCCTCCGCAATCGCAGCCGCCATCCGCGAGGGAGGCGGGAAGAACGCGTTCGACACGATCGCCTGCTTCGGCGCGAACGGCTCGGAACCGCACTATTCGCCCGGCGATGTGCCGCTTCGCCCGGGAGACATGATCCTGACGGACTTCGGCGCGGAACTTGCGGGATACTGCTCGGACATCACGCGTATGTTCGTGTTTGGCACGGCCTCCCCGGAGCAGCGGGCCATGTTCGATGTCGTGCGGAGCGCGCAGAAGACCGGACTGGAGCTGACGACCTCCGGCGTCGAAGCCCGCGAGGTCCATCGCCGCGTGCGTGAAGAGATCGACGCGACCGAGTTCGCCGGGAAGTTCATCCACGGCACGGGCCACTCGATCGGACTGGATGTTCACGACGGGGGCGGCCTCAACGACGCGTCGGAGATCGTACTGGAACCGGGCATGGTCATGACCGTGGAGCCTGGAGTGTATGTTCCGGGAGTCGGGGGGGTTCGCATCGAGGACACCGTGGTGGTCACGGAAGGCGGACCGGACATCCTGACGCCGGTCACGAAAGATCTGGTGGAGACCGGGGCGTGACGACAGAGCCGGACCCGCCCGTCGCTCGCCCGCGCATTCTCCTTCCCCTTCTGGCGTTCGCGGCGTGTTCCGCCGCCTACATCAGCGTGGCCGTCGACCCCGCGCTCCCCCGGGTCATTCCACGACTTCTGGAGCAGTCGCTGGCGACCGAATCGGAACTGGTGCGCTCCTTTCGAATCGCGCTGCTGGCGCTGGCGGTGATCGTGCCGCCGCTGGTGGTATTCGCCACCGCCTGCACGAGCCGCCTTCTGCTGGCGGGGTCCGGCGTACGCGTGTCATTCGGTCGGGTCGCGTCGATCTTCGCGTGGGGTGGTGCCATCGTCGGGGCGGGGCTTCTCGTGAAGGCGGGCCTTGTGCTCATCACCAATGCGCCGGAGCCGCCCGTGAATCTGGGGTTCTTGATTCGCCCGCGCAATCCCGCCGAAAGAGTATTCATCGCCTTCACAAACCCCTTTTCCGTCTGGGCGATCATCTGGAGCGTCCGGAGCTTCCGCCGGGCGGGCGCGCGCCGGGCCCGCGCCGTCATTGCGGGGGGCGCCCCCTGGGTCGCGGTGGTGGTGATCGCGGCGCGGGCCGGGGGGGCCATGGGCGGCATCCCTGCGCACACCATGCTCTCGCGGGAGGGCTGGCAGACGACGGAGCGACCGACACTGCTCGTCAGCCACCCACCGGAAGCGGGGCCAGCACTCATTCGGCTGGTGGATGAACTGGACGCCTTCGCCGTCGGCCTCGGAGAGCGATACGGCTTCGAACCGCGCCCGTTCCGCCTCCATTTCCTCCCCGATCACAAGGCGCTGGAACGCGCCACGGGAGATGTCCTTCATGCGTCCGTCACGGGGTCGATCCGGGGCGAGAGCCTGCTCTACCTCGAAATCCCCGGGCAAAGCGCGCTGGTCACGCCGGAAACGAGCCGACGGGAGGCCATGCGCTATGTCGCTCTCATGCAGATGGCAGGGCCGCTCGCGGGGGCGCCACGCTGGTTCGTGGAGGGACTGGCGCACGCGGGGGTTCGCCCGTGGGATCGGGATCTGGAGCGACGCTTCCGGGTATTCGTTCAGGAGCGCGGGAGGATCGAGTGGGAGACGCTCACGGATGCGTCGCTCTACCAGACGGCCATGGGTCCACTCGTTGCGCGGTCGATCACGCGACA
Source organism: Gemmatimonadota bacterium (assembly GCA_030747075.1). Taxonomy (NCBI): domain Bacteria; kingdom Pseudomonadati; phylum Gemmatimonadota; species Gemmatimonadota bacterium. The sequence goes on along the minus strand of JASLLL010000004.1, from coordinate 15,836 downwards.
TCTCGCATACCGGTTCGGCGCGGAGTCTCCCGCGGACATTGCGGCCGATGTCGCCGCGGGGACGCCATTCCGGGACGCGCTCTTCGCACGGACGCGCCTTACGATGGGTGCGCTGGAGGCCGAGTGGGCAGGGGCGGTGGAAGCACTCCGCAAGCTGGATGTGTCCGGACAACCGGAGGGATTGCCGGAGGCGCCCGAGGGAGACGCGCCGCCGAACGAAGCGGACCCCCACGAGCCGCCCGCCCCCTTCCGCACGCTGCGCTGACGCACGCAGGCTGCCCCTCGCCGGACAGGTATGTGCACGCACGCGTACAGTTTTTCGGCGTCTGCGTGTCGCGATCTCAAGCAGCCAACTTCCCAAGCCGTTGCAATCGCGTCCGTTGACTCCCTCGCACGGAGTTTGGCACGCGGCCTGCAAAGGACACCCCCCGAGAAGGCGCGGGGCCTAGCGGAGAATCCCTGCCGGCCTTGCCGCGACCGTCCCGCGACCTTCCCATGAATCGCTTCAACATCACACACGGGGGAAACTACCATGCAGCGTACACGCCTTTTCCTGGGACTGACACTTCTGGCGGGGATGCTCTTCCTGACGGGGTGCCTGAACACCGACAGCAATCCCGCGAACAACAGCGGCGACTATTCCGAGGATGAAGAAGCCATCGAATCGTTGATGTTCGGGGACATGTCGGATTACTCCGATATGGATGTTCGTTACGACAACGAAGAGGACAGTCCCGGTCTCGCTCCGATCAACACCTGCTGGTGGCGGCGCGAGTTGATCGATGTCTACAAGTACTGGGACATTCAGATCGAGGCGAATCCCGGATCGGCCCCGACGGCCAGTGTCGCCATCACGAGGAAAGTGACGGGATTGCTGAACCTGTGGGCCTGCGGGACGACACCGGTCCTCTATTCGAAGGACTTCGACGATGCCGGAACGCGTCTTCTGTACTTCGAGCGTGATCGCACGCTGACCGGCGACCGTCACCGCGGTTGGAGGCTCCTGTCGATGTCCGGTGTGGAGATCGCGTCCGAAGGTTCCACGCGACAGATCCTCTCGGTCCGTGTCCAGGCGGGCGACCTTGACGAGACCATCACCTCTGTCGGCGAACTGATCCCGCTCGAAGATGTGATGCGGATTGCGCCCGATACGGATGTCACGCTCACGGTGGATACGGGCGACTCGACGGACGAGGTCTTCCTTCATGTCCGGCGGAACCACCAGCGGTCCCAGTTCATCAGCAACGGCGACGGCACCTTCACGGGGATGTACCACACCGGGATGATGCCGGGTCCGCGACACGCCGTGGTGGATGTTCTCTCCAGCGACACGCTCAACGACGACACGGCCGCCTACGACAACATCGCCTGGGGCTACCCGTATGTGATCTCGGACTAGCTCGGGCACACGATTGGGGGCTCCGCGTCGGCAGCACGGTGCCGCGCGGAGGTGGAGGGGCTCGCAAGGGCCCCTCTTTATTGGCGGTCGGGGGGGGGCGCGGCTTACCAGTCCTCTTCGGGCGGCGGGCGGCGCGTCCAGGCTTCGAATCCAGTCAGCGTGATCCCAAAGCGGAAGACATCCTCCCGGAACTCCGATTCGTCCTTCTCCCCGCGCCATCCGTATTCCACGAACCAGTCGAAGAGACCCCTGCCGCCGGAAAAGCGGAGGCCGGACCCGGCGGTGAGGAAGGTCTCGCGGATCTCGCGCCCTTCCGAATCCAGCGCGTGGAGGGGTTCCGTACGGAAGCCGAACCGCACGGGCCAGCGGAGACCTCCCCGCTCCGGCGGGGTGACTTCCACGCCGAAGCCGAACCGGTCCACATCCCGGTGGACGACTTCCGGCGCGGACGGCGTGACCTCGCTCCAGCCCTCGCGCACCCAGTCGCCGAGCACCCGAACGCGGGGCCACGGACGCGCTTCAAAACCCGCCGACCAGACGCGGGGGAGTTCGCCGGAAGCGTCCACTTCCAGGTCGTCGCTGTTGTCGAGGGGGTCGTCGTTTTCAAATCGACGGCTCCCGGAGAGATCTCCGGGGAGCGACGCCCACGCACCCAGCGACAGGCGATCTCCCACGGGAACGCGAAGTCCCGCACGAAGCCCCACCGCCCAGAGGCTGGAGAAGGTCAGGTCGTTGCTGTCCTCGAAACCGGACCCGGTCGGGAAATCGTTCTGCCACCGCTCCCGGGAGTTCACCAGAACGACATCGGCACCCACGCCCGCCTGCACCGGCCCCACGCGAAGCGCGGCCACCGCCGGAATGCGGAGAGCGTTCCCGCTGGCTTCGTAGATGAACTGGTATTCCTGCCCGCCGATCGCCGCGACCATGGAGTCCGTGGCAGCCATCTCGATGGTCCCGCCACGGCGCCGCTCCACATGGAGACCGGTGCCGAAGACGACGCCACCCGGCAAGGGGTACAAAACGCCAAGGTTGGGAACCACGCCGGAGTATTCCTTCAGCACCTTCCGTCCGCCGGAGGGCTTTGGTTCGTCCACGCGGATCCACTCTGTCTCGTAGGTTCCGTAGAAGACGCCCTTCTCCGCGAACGCCGCACAGGCCGGGTTCCCCGCAAGGCCGGGAGTGTCCGTCGCGGTCTGCGCACCGCCGAGCGCGCGTGACTCCGCTTTCATCGACGAAAGCGACTCCCCGGCGCCCCGGAGGGAATAGCGCGAATCCGCCCGCGCGACAGGCGGCAGGAGAAGACCCGCGATCACCACGGCAATCCCGACGCGCATCATGGGCTGTCTCCCGGCGTGTACCAGATCTGAAGGCGCGGTGTCTTCGCGGGGTCCACTGTGTCGTAACCGTAAATGCGAAGATAGTCCGCGTCCCGGCGTTCATCCGTGGCGCGAAGAAGGATACCCTCGTTCCCCATGGAGTAGAGCCGGCTCACAAGCCCTGTGACGGCCAGCACCAGAGAGTCGGTCTCGGCCGTCACCTCCTGGGGGTCGTACACAAGGCCCTCCACCAGCAGCGAGTCCGGGTGAATTCCGTCGCTCACCCAGGTGGTGTCGGAGACGCGAAATGCACCCAGGGTAAACGCGTCCAGATCCGACTCCGACGGGTCGGCATGGAGCGTGAGTTCCGCCCGGTTGATCGTGGCCCGATCTCCCAGTTCCGGCATCTCGAACCGGAGGATCCCGCGCGCCGGAACCCCGCGCGCCACCGTGATGCGCCCGGGGAATCCTGTGAGCGAGTCCCAGTCGGGTGTCTTCTCCATCAGGTAGGTGTCGTCCGTCGGCGGGACGGTCAACACCTCTGCGGAATCCGCTCCGGTCCAGTAGAGATGCAGTTGCACGGAGAGGGTGTCGACTTCGGATTCAGAGGAGGCGATCTCCAGAAGAGCGTTCGCCCCCGGCATCGGGGAAAGGACCATGCCGTGGTTGGAGTCCGGGTTGTCGGTCCAGAACTGAGCCAGTTCCGTCATCGGCACAAGCGCGTTGCCCCCGGTGGCCGCGGGAAGCTCGATGACCGCGGCCGTGTCCGCCATCCATGAGAACACCGTGTCGGTCGTGTCGGTCGTGTCGGTGTGCGCGTTCAGCGCCATCGACTCCGTCCACGACTCCGTGTCGATGCGGTGAACTGAAAACGCAACCGGATCCGCGTCTCCGGATGCGGAAGTCACCGAGAAGAACAGCACCGCGCTGTCCAGCGTGGTGCCGGAATCCGGGAAGACGCTGAAGCGAAGAACGGGGGTCGCGCGCACCCCGTGCCGCTCCCCGGCGAGAAGGGACTCCAGGCTTCCCGCGGTCCCAAGAGCCAGATCCAGGTGGAAGTCCGCGCTCGTGTCCGGGAAGTCGACCCCGGCCATCCTCACGCCCTTGCCTCCCGCCTGGTCCTCGATCAGCGTGGAACCGACCGTGTTGTCCTGCCGCCTTCCGCACGCCGCCAGAAGACTGATGAGCACAACAGCGGACAGAAGAAGCCGCGTGATTCGCTGGTGGGAATCCCGGGTCATGGTGAGTCTCTCTCCTTTGGGCAAAGGTCCGCGGAGTCTATCCCGGAAACCGCGAACGGCGCCACCGCGAAAGGGCGGCAGCTTGACACCAGCGCCCGGTCCTCGTAACCTCCCCGGGCGTTTCATGGCGGTGTAGCTCAGCTGGTTAGAGCAGCGGAATCATAATCCGCGTGTCCGGGGTTCGAGTCCCTGCACCGCTACCACCCTCCAGGGGGATTCCACCATGACCCCCGACTTTCCCCGCAAGGTGTTGCTGACCGTCTCCCGGGAAGGTCTCCTTCCGCCGGGCAGTGTCGTCGTGGCCGGCATCTCGGGCGGGGCGGATTCGACCGCGCTGCTGGCCGTACTGGTGGAGCTTCGCGCGGAACTCGCTCTGGATCTGTCCGCTGCCCACTTCGACCACGCCCTCCGCCCCGATTCGGGGGAGGACGCGCGGTTCGCCCGGGAGCTGGCCCACCGGTGGAATGTCCCCTTCCGAATGGAGCGCGCGCAGTGGGGAGGGCCGGGCGGGACGCCTGCGGGAAACACGGAGGCCGCGGCCCGGGACGCGCGTTACTCGTTCCTCAACCGGTGCGCGGAGGAGGCGGGTGGAATCGTCGCGGTGGGGCATACAGCAAACGACCGGCTGGAGACCTTCCTGGAGCGTCTCCTCCAGGGAGCCGGACCCGGGGCGCTCGCGCAGCCCCGATACCGGCGCGACGATGGCGTCATCCGCCCGCTGCTCGATCGGGATCGTGCGGAGGTCGAGGAGTTCCTGCGCGAGAAGGACCTCCCGTGGATCTCCGATCCCACGAATGCCGCCCGCGAAAACCTCCGCTCCCGGATCCGCCACGACCTTGTGCCGCTCCTCCTGCGCGAAAACCCGCGCCTCACCCGCGCCGTCGGGCGGACCTCCACGCTTCTGGCGGAAGTGGACGCCTTTCTCGAGACGAGCGCACGGGATGTGCTGTCGCTCCTGACGCGGCGGCGCTCCGGGAGAGAGATCGTTCTTGATGCTCCTCAAGGGCGGGCCTATCATCCGCTGATTCTGAGGACGGTGCTTCGCGAAGCCGCCCGTGAGGTCGGGGATCCCCTGCAGAGACTGGCCTTTGAGCCTCTGGATGAACTGGCGAGAGCCTGGCTCGGGGCGGATGACCGGTCCGTCGATCTGCCGGGGAGGGTTCGGGTGGTCGTCGGTCAGGAGGAGGTTGGAATCGCCCGGACGGGAGAAACTCCGCCGACCCCGCCCGGCGAGCGGGAGCTGCGGGTGCCCGGACGCGTATGCTGGCCCGGGCCGCCTGGGGAACCGGGGACCATGCTGGAAGCGCGGCTGTACCCCGCGCCTCCGCTGGATCCGCGGGATGAATCCGGCCCGACCGTGGCGTGGGTGGATGCGGACCGCATTGCCACGCCGCTGGAGGTCCGGCAGAGAAGGGACGGCGACCGCTACCGGCCTGTCGGCCTCGAAGGAAGTACCAAGGTCCAGGATCTTCTGGTGGACCGCAAGGTTCCCCGAAAGGCCCGGGACTTTCTCCCGGTCGTTTGCGACGGGGAAGGAATCGTCTGGGTACCCGGCTTCCGGATTGCGGAGCGGGTTGGTATCGGCCCCGGAACGGTAAGGGGCCTTCGTCTGGAGAGTTCACCCTTTTGCCCCGTTGAAGAAGAGGAGACCCGCACGACCATGCCCACTCGCTGCGAATGCCCCGCCACCATCGGAACCGTGTTGTTCACGAAAGAGCAGATCCGCAACCGCGTCCGCGAAATGGGCCGCGAGCTTTCGGAGGAGTACGAGGGGCGCACCCCGATTCTGATCAACATTCTCAAGGGCGGGTTTATCTTCCTGGCGGATCTGGTCCGCGAGATGGAAGTTCACTGTGAGACAGACTTTATGGTGGTCTCCAGCTACGAAGACAAGACGGAGTCCTCCGGAGTGGTCCGAATCCTGTCGGATCTTGTGCTGAACATTGAGGATCGGGATGTGTTGATTGTGGAGGACATCGTGGATACCGGGCTCACGCTGGACTACATTCGGGAGCTCCTGCTGGCCAGAAACCCGTCTTCTCTGAAGATTGTGTCTCTTCTCGACAAACACGAAAAGAGAGAGGTCCATGTGCCGATTGATCTCGTAGGGTTCCGAGTCCCGGACGAGTTCGTGGTGGGATATGGCTTGGATTACGCCCAGAGATTCCGGAATCTGCCCTATATCACGATTCTGAGCGAAGAAGACTTGGATTCCGGGGAGTTCCCCCGGCGCGGAGAGGACGGCGATTGATGCACGAACCTGCGGACAGGAAGGCGCGCCCCACGAAGGACCGTGAGGGAGGAAGCGGAAAGCCGGATCCCGGAGGGGAACCGCCCCGCTATGGAAGAACCACCAAGACGATGGCCTTCTGGGCAATGCTGGCGCTTCTGCTTGTGGTGATCTTTCAGACTGTCCGCGGCGGGCATACGCGGGAGGAGACCGTAATCTACACGGACTTCCTTCAGCAGGTGGAAGCAGGCAACATCAAGTCGCTGGAGATCGTCGAGCAGGAAGTACACGGAGAACTTCACTCCGACGCGCTGGTTGTCGCGCAAGGCGTCCAGCGAAGTTACACGAACTTCCGCACGGACATCCCCCTCCAGGCAGAGGGGCTGATGACGCGCATCCGCGAGAACAACCCGGGCGTTCGGATCAAGGTCGGCGTCCGCGGGATGAACTGGACGCAGGTGCTCTTCGGGTGGTTCCCGATCCTCCTGATCCTGGGCATCTGGATCTTCATCATGCGGCAGATGCAGTCGGGCGGAAACCGGGCATTCACCTTCGGAAAGAGCAAGGCAAAGATGCTCGCCGGGGGCGACCGCCCGGATGTGTCCTTCAAGGATGTCGCGGGAGCGGACGAGGCCAAGGAAGAGCTGGAAGAGATCATCGGCTTCCTGCGCAACCCGGCCCGCTTCCAGAAGCTCGGCGGAAAGATCCCCAAGGGCGCGCTGCTCGTCGGCTCTCCGGGAACCGGAAAGACGCTCCTCGCGAAGGCGGTGGCGGGCGAAGCGGATGTTCCCTTCTTCTCCATGAGCGGCTCCGACTTTGTGGAGATGTTCGTGGGTGTCGGAGCGTCCCGCGTACGGGATCTGTTCGAGCAGGGGCGGAAACACGCCCCGTGCATCATCTTTATCGATGAGATGGATGCGGTCGGGAGACAGCGCGGTGCCGGCCTCGGCGGCGGGCATGACGAGCGGGAGCAGACGCTCAACCAGTTGCTCGTGGAGATGGATGGTTTCGACAGTTCTGACGGGGTCATCCTGATCGCCGCGACGAACCGCCCGGATGTGCTCGACCCGGCGCTGCTCCGGCCGGGGCGCTTCGATCGGCAGATCGTGGTGGACCTGCCGGATCTGAACGGCCGCGAGGGCATCCTGCGAGTCCACGCGAAGCCCATTCCGCTGGATGACGAAGTAGATCTCATGCGGGTCGCGCGCGGCACGCCGGGGTTCAGCGGCGCGGATCTCGCCAATGTGATGAACGAGGCGGCGCTTCTCGCTGCGCGACGCAACCAGGATACGGTCACCATGCAGGACCTCGTCGACGCCAAGGACAAGGTGGCCATGGGTTCGGAGCGAAAGAGCCTGATCATCAGCGAAGAGGAAAAGGCGGTCGTCGCCTGCCATGAAGCCGGGCACACGCTCGTGGCGATGAAGCTCGAAGACGCCGACCCGGTATCGAAAGTGACCATCATCCCCCGCGGCCAATCGCTCGGCACCACCTTCCAGCTCCCGATCGACGAGAAGCACAACCTGTCCCGCAAGTACTGCCTCAACAAGCTCGCCGTCATCATGGGGGGACGCGTCGCGGAGGAGATCGTTCACAACGAGATCACCAACGGCGCCAAGGGCGATATCGATCAGGCCACGAATCTCGTGCGCCGCATGGTCTGCGAATGGGGAATGAGTGACGCACTCGGGCCGATTGCATTCGGTCGCCCGGAGGAGCAGGTCTTCCTCGGACGGGAGATCGTCCAGAACCGACACACCAGCGAAGAGACCTCCGAACTGATCGACAAGGAGGTTCACCGCATGGTGGACGAAGGTCGCGCCCGGGCGCACGAGATCCTGACCGAGCACCGCGCCTCCCTCGATGCGTTGACCGTGGCGCTCCTGGAACGGGAAACGCTGGATGAAGCGGAGATCCGCCTGATCCTGGAGGGACGGGATCTCCCACCGATTGTGGAGAAGCAGCCTGCGGACCCGCCGCCGGATGATGCGGAACCCACCGCGACCGAGGACCGGAGTCCAAGGGCGGCCCCGGACGGAGCCTCACCGACGCCGCCTGTCGGCGAAGCGCCTGCCGGCTGAGGAGGCATTCATGGCCGGTGGAGCGGGGGCGGGTTTCCTGAGGGCCGGACAACCGGCCACTCTCCCCGCGACACTCCCCCCGCGGGATCCCTCCCGTGCCACCCGCATCCTCGGCATCCTGAATCTGACGCCCGACTCCTTCTCGGACGGCGGCGTGGACCGATCCCCGGAAGACTCCCTGCGACGCGCCCGGAAGATGGTGGACGAAGGCGCCGACGCGCTGGATCTCGGCGCGGAGTCTTCGCGACCCGGTGCCGCAGAGGTCTCGGCCGCGGAGGAGTGGGACCGGCTTCTCCCCGTGCTGGCGGGTGCGCGGGCGCTGGGCATCCCGGTGTCGGTCGACACGGTGAAGGCCAGCGTGGCGAAGCGGGCGCTCGACGCAGGCGCGACCATGATCAACGACATCTCCGCCATGACGAGAGACCCGGAGATGGCGGGAGTCGTGGCCGACGCGGCGTGTCCGGTGGTGCTCATGCATATGCGCGGGACTCCCGCCGACATGCAGGAACGCGCCGTTTACGGGGATGTCGTGGCCGAGTCTCTTCGGGAACTGGATACCGCCATGAGTCGCGCCCTCTCTTCGGGCGTGCGCGAGGAGAACATCCTCATCGATCCCGGGTTGGGGTTTGCAAAGACCGCCGGCCACAACCTGAGCATCCTGCAACGCCTCCGGGAATACACGACCCTGGGTCGGCCGCTGGTGGTGGGAGCTTCGCGAAAGTCGTTTCTGGGGCGCATCACGGGCGACACGCAGGAGAGTCGGGAAGACGCAACACTGGCGGTATCCGCACTGGCCGTCGCGGGCGGCGCTTCGGTACTTCGGGTGCATGAGGTCGGTCGCAATGTCCGGGCCGCACTCACCGCCGAGGCCGTACACTCCGGACGCCTTCCGGGAGAGGGTTGCCCGTGTTGAGTTTCTTCGGCAACCACTGGGCGCTGGATCTTCTCGACATCGGGATCGTCGCGGTCGTCTTTTACAAACTGTACCTCTTCATTCGCTCGACCCGGGCTGTGTCCATGTTTCTGGGTCTGCTCCTGATTATCGTCAGCGGCCTCCTCTCGCAGTTTCTGGGTCTGCACGGCTTGAACTGGATCATCGGCAGCCTGAAGACCATCTGGCTGATCGGTTTCGTGATTGTGTTCCAGCCCGAACTTCGGCGGGTCCTTTCCACGCTGGGCCAGAATCCGCTCATCCGTCCCTTCATCTATCAGAATCGGACCGACGATGAGGTGATCGACATTGCCGTGTCGGCCGCATTCAAGATGTCCCACGATCGAACCGGCGCGCTCATTGTGCTGATGAGAAACGCGGGCATGAAGGGCGTGATCGACACGGGCATTCCCCTGGAGGCCCGCGTCAGCGAAGAACTCCTCCTGTCGATCTTCAACGCCGACAGCCCCCTGCACGACGGCGCGACCGTAGTTCAGGGCGATCAGGTGTCCGCCGCCGGATGCATCCTTCCCCTGACGCAAAACCCCCAACTCTCCCGGGCACTGGGCACTCGTCACCGCGCGGCGATCGGGATCACCGAGGAGTCCGACTGTCTGGTGATCGTCGTGTCGGAGCAGACGGGCGATGTCTCCTGCGCGAAAGGCGGCCAGTTGATGCGCAGGCTGACGCTGGAGGCGCTGAGGAAGTTGCTCGGGGAGGCGCTGTCCGGGCGGACGCTCACCCCGGCCTGACCGGGGGTATCTCACGACACACCGCTGTGACCTCGCGGCCCGTGGGTCGTCGTGGGTGTGGGTGGCCCCGGGTGGCTCCCCGGGGGAATGCGGGGGCGAAAAAGGCCTGGCCAGCGCCCTCTCCGAACCTCCTGATGTGACAAGCAGCCTCCTCCCGCACACGCCCGCACACCGTCGGAACCCCCCGTCGGGTAGCAACTCCCGGCCGCCCTTCCCACGGGCGCGGCACCGGGGGGTTCCGCCATTCGATGAGTAGGGGGTGTCCCCTTCGCTCGGCGAATCTCCCCGGCTTCGCTCCGCGTCGGTGAGGGTTCCCTCCGGACACCCCCCGTTTCGTTCTGGCGTCGCCCTGTCCTTTCGCAAGGGCCGGGCCACTTTCAGGCCGGCCTCCGGAACTTGCGCAATCACTTGTGCCACAGCGCGTTGCACTCTCTCCCCCCAAAGTCGACCGGGAGTCCCCGCGAGGCATCCCCGGCAACTCCGGGTGACGCCGTGCCGGGCGAAGTCCGGCAAGTGCCTGTCAGTGCGTGGATTGGGTGGCTGGTGCCTGAAGTTCACGCGCCCGTCAATTTCGGGCGTCGCTTCTCCGGGCAGAGGGGGCGGTCAGTCGTTCGTAGAGGTGGGGTCGGCGATCATCGCGCAGACGGTTCCGAAGCGTGACGCGGCCTTCTCGCGCCGCCATTAGATCCAGGCTCGCCACATGGACGGTCTGGCCGGATTCGTCCGCACGATACAGGACTTCGCCGAGATTGTCGGTGATCTGACTCTGTCCGGTGAAAACGAGTTCCTCGCCGTCCAGGCAGTCCGCACCGGTTCGGTTCGCGGTGACGGATCCTACGCGATTCTCCAGTGACCGGGTTCGCATGGCCTCCTGGCAATGCGGCAGCACGAGATTCGCCGGGTGAAGCAGTACTTCGGCTCCATCCAGCATGAGGCAGCGGGCCACCTCGGGGAACAGCCAGTCGAAGCAAATCATGACGCCCACACGGACCGTTCCGTGCTCGCACGACAATGTCCACGCCTTCGGCGGCCGATTCCCGGGATCGAAGAGCATGGTCTCCCGATCGAAGAGGTGGATTTTCCGGTAGACGAAGGTCGTCTCGTCCGGCCCGACGAGTATGGCCGCGTTGTAGATCCGGCTTCCGTCGAGTTCGGGGAATCCGCCGCAGAGCCACGCGCCGCACTCCCTGGCGAGATCGGAGAGGAATGCCGTCGTCCGCCCCTCGGGAGGCTCCGCGAGGGACGCCAGTTCCGCACGATCCCGGAACAGGTAGCCCGTGGAGAAAAGCTCGGGCAGGACGAGGATATCGAACGGGGGCGCGGCCCGGATGACCTGTGCGGCCCGGTCCAGGTTGTCCTCCACCTGACCGAAGGAGGGGCGCATCTGCACAAACCCGACGCGGATCGTCCGAGCGCTTCCTTCTGGATGCATGGCCTGCCTCCGCCTCCGTGAGGTGCCCACCCGTGCAAGATGCGCGATTGTCCGCACTCTGTGCGTGGACCCACGCACCGGGGCCGCAGCGTCATGGGCAAGAGTAGGCGAAACAAGGCGATCGTGGCGACCCTTCGCCGCAACATCTGGCACTTCCCTTGCGTGACCCGTGCGTGGAGGTGAACTGATGCACTCGTCCCCCTTCTTCAATCTCGGTGAACCGGATGACGGTCCGGGGCAGACCGCCTACTTCGTACTGGAGGCACTTCTCCGGTCGCGTGGTGAGTGCGGCTTCGAATCGAACTCCGGAACCTCAGATGAAGATGTGAACATCTATCTGGTGCATCTGCTTTCCTCGCTCATGGGAACCTCTTCGGCGACGGGACCGGCGTCCTGCGTGGATTCCGATGTCTTCGAAAAGGTCCGCACATCCACCGACCCCCGGTGGAAATGCGAGGTCTATCGGCAGCACGCCGATGAACTTCTCTTGCGCACCGGGCTCTTCGCGACTCATCCCTATGTCGGAGAGGGAGCGCGGCGCAGTTACGCCCCGTCGGCGAGGATGCGTATCGGCCGCGGAAAGACCTACTACCGATTCGCCTCCAGGTACCACGAACGCATCCGGGGCACGCCTGCAGACGGGGCGGTCTCCCAGGTATGCGGAAAGCTGGCGACGGATTTCGAGCGTTATGTCGATGTGCTGTTCCACATGAAAAGCGAGTACTTCAACCTGTATGAGCGGATGAAGGAGGACGACATCATGGCTCTGCGACAGGACCCCCTTGGAGGCCACCCCGAAGACTCTCCCTGCACTGAAGTCTCTTCGCTTCGAGACGACTTCCTGGATGCCTACTGGCTCTGGCACAAGAACCCCGACCCGGTGAACCGGAATGTTCTGATCGAGGCGGTGAAGAGACTGCGTGCCGCGGACCCGAGCTTCCTCTTCCAGTTCCCGGGCGGGTGATCGGTCGGCGTGACGCCAAGCCAATGCCCAACAGGACGAACGAAAGAAGGGGCGCGCCGTGTGGCACGCCCCGAAGGCCGGACCCCACAATGCCGGCCGGGACCGAGTTCATAGAACCGAATCACCAGGTGGGTGCCCGCACGACCCGTTCCGTCCTCCCCCCGGAGGGGGTCCGACATCCCAGCCGAATGTTAGGCTCCCGATTCGGAATCAACAGGTTCCGATGAAGCACAGCCCGCGATCATGCAATGCAGGGACCGAAATCAGTGCCGGACGGCAGACTGAACTGCCTCGTCCGAACTGTCTCTATGGTAATCGTTCGCCTTGGCCAGCGTCAAGGCGACCCCCCTTTGCCCGCGGGGCGAACTCCACCTTTCTCTAGGCAAACCACGCGCACTGGTCGTAGATTCGTGCGGGACCGGAGCGTGGTCGGATGTCCTGCAGGCGCATGAGATGCCGACACAGAGTCTCGGGGAGCATCTCATGCCCCCGGGGAGAACGGGTGGATACGGAGGTGGTGTGTATGACACGGGTTCGAATCGCTGCAGGATTGGCCGTCGTTCTGCTGCTCGTTGCGGCCACGACTTCGCTCGCGCTGGAGAAGACGGAGGTTCCGCTTCGGGACAGCGAGCGCTCGGAAAACTGGAATGTCGCCACCAGCTGCACGGTCATGTACTACAACACATGCACGGGCTGGCTGTGGATCTGGAGCGGATGGTCACCGGGTGACCAGTTGGGGATCGCCCTGGACTCCTGCTGCCCGGGCGGGACTTCCTCCGTCCTCACCGGCGGCTGGCTCTTCTGCTGGACCGGCTCTCCGTCCGGCTATGGGTTTACCGGTTCGGTGGATGTGTTCGCGGCGGACGCGGACCTCTGCCCCACCGGCGCCCCCGTCTGGACGCAGCCGTATCTTCCGGTGCAGGACTGGGACTGGTTGAACATCGCTGCGGCGGTCACCTCTCCGTTTGCCGTGACATACACGCTCTCGCCAACCGCGGGGGATCCGGTCAGCGTCGTCTCCGACCACCCCGCCGCCGGACCCACCGGGCCCCCGGCCTGCGGATCGTGCTACCCGACCACCCGCGCCGTGCGTTCGTTCTACTACGGAACCGCTTCCTCGGTGATCTGTCCGGGCAGCACCTTCTTCGACGGTGTCTGCGACTCTGAACTCATGTGGGATTTCGTGATGGAGTGCACGCCCACGGCCATCGACCCCGCCAGCTGGGGGAAGATCAAGGGGTTGTACCGGTAGGACGATTCGCCGGACAGGTTCCTGAAGAACAGGGGGTGCCGCGTGGCGCCCCCTTTCCTGTGTCCCGAAGAGCGGACGGTCGCTTCGCACTCACCGTTTCCCGAACAGCCCCGGCCGCCGACTAGCCCCTGACATAGTTCGGGGCTTCCCGCGTGATTTCCACATCGTGCGGGTGGCTCTCCTTCAGGCCGGCGCCGGTGATGCGGATGAACCGCGCCTTTTCAACCAGTTCCGTAAGGTCCGCAGCGCCGCAATAGCCCATGCCTGAGCGCAGGCCGCCCATCAACTGGTAGACCGTCTCGGCGAGCGATCCACGGAAGGGAATGCGCCCTTCGATGCCTTCCGGCACCAGCTTGCGCGCCTCTTCCACGCCTTCCTGGAAGTAGCGGTCTCCGCTCCCTTCGCTCATGGCGGCCACCGACCCCATCCCGCGCACGACCTTGTAGCTTCGGCCCTGATAGAGAACGATCTCGCCCGGACTTTCCTCCGTCCCGGCAAAGAGGCTCCCTACCATCACGGCTGCGGCCCCGGCAGCCAGCGCCTTGACGATGTCTCCCGAGTACTTGATGCCCCCGTCGGCAATGATGGACACGCCGTGCTGTCCGGCCACTTCCGCAGCCTCCATCACTGCGGTCAACTGGGGAACGCCCACGCCCGCGACGATACGCGTCGTGCAGGTGGATCCCGGCCCAACACCCACCTTCACCGCCTGAGCTCCGGCCCGGATCAGCGCCTCCGTGCCTTCCGCGGTCGCGACATTCCCCGCCACGACCACCATGTCTGGATTCGTCCGCTTGGCGCGCAGGACGGCGTCCGCCACGGCATCCGCATGCCCGTGCGCGGTGTCGATGAATACGGCATCCACCTCCACTTCGGTCAGCCGCTCAACCCGTTCCTCCAGGTCCGCGCCCGTCCCGAGCGCCGCGCCGACGCGCAGCCTTCCATGTGAGTCCTTGCACGCATTCGGATGCCGCTGCCGCTTCAGGATATCCTTGATGGTGATCAACCCCCGGAGGATTCCCTTTTCATCCACCACCGGCAACTTCTCGATTCGGTTCTTGTGCAGGATGCCGCGCGCCTCTTCCAGGCTGGTTCCCACCGGCACCGTGACGAGATTCTCCTTCGTCATCACATCCGCGACCGGGACATCCGTTCGCTGAATGAACCGCAGGTCCCGGTTGGTGAGAATGCCCACAAGGGCGCCGTCTTCGTTCGTGACGGGAACACCGGAGATCCGGAACCGGCTCATGATTCCCTCGGCCTCGCGCACCTGGCGGTCCGGGCGAATCGTGACGGGGTCCAGAATCATCCCGCTCTCGGAGCGTTTCACCAGGTCCACCTCTTCCGCCTGTCTTTCGGGCGAGAGATTGCGGTGGATGACTCCCATGCCTCCCTCTTGCGCCAGCGACTTCGCAAGCTTCGCTTCCGTGACCGTGTCCATGGCGGCGGAGAGAAGGGGGGTTTCCAGGCGGATCTCGGGAGTGAGATTCGTGGAGAGCTTCACTTCCTGCGGATGGACCGAGGACGGTCCGGGTACAAGGAGCACATCGTCGAAGGTGAGACCTTCGCCTGCAAAGCGAGATGACGACGACACTGGATTCCTCCGGGAAGATCGGGGTGCGTGGCGGAGCCACAGTTTAGCCATTCTCTCCGGGAAAATCCCGACGAAAACGGAACCGTTGTGTTGCGGAGATTGTTGTTTTTCCCGAGCGGGTTTCCCCGTTGCCCTTTCGGTGAGCTAGCTCCCGGCTTCGGGTCGCCCCTCATTGGGGCGGCCTGGAGCCGGCACTTCCGATTCACCCCTCCAACCCGCCCGTCCCCACCCTAGAACGCGTACTTCAAGGCGTGCGGAGGCGCATTCGGTACCGAAGGCGTCCGCAGTTTCCCCTCGTAGTAGGTCATCCACTGATCGGGAAGCCTCACTCGCCCGGGGAAGAGCCGCTTCCGCAAGACATCGTCCACCGTCAGCTTGTCCGCACACAGACGCAGAAACTGCGCCGGGGTCTCGTCCTGCAGCTTCTCGGACCGCGACTTCAGCCAGTTCCTCCACACCTGGAACACCCCCATCCGCAAGACCACGCTCCGCCGACGCTTCGAAAAGGCGATCGTCTCCCGCTTGTGGTTCGAGCCCGTGTGACGGATCAGGAGATCCGTCACATTGACCGAAAAGAGGTAGTTCTTCGGACCGCGGTAGTCCTTCGAGTGCGTCTGGACATGCTCAATCTCGAAGTCTTCCTT